>NZ_JBFOCN010000095.1:0-135087 GCF_040907815.1 Aeromonas sp. s6 | reverse complement strand
GTCGTTTTTATCAGAGCCATCTGGCTAACGCCACGCCCTCGGCCCGATCAGGCTTTCGCTGGCAGGCTCAGGCAGGCGACCACTTCCACCTGCATCGCGCGAGGGGAAGATCCCGAGCGACGATCAGGCCTTGGCAGGCAGGCTCAGGCGAGCAACCGCTTCCACGTGCATGGAGTGCGGGAACATGTCCACCGGCTGCACCTCGTCCAGCACGAAGCCCTGCTTGACCAGCCAGGCGAGATCCCGGGCCAGTGTCTGGGGGTTGCAGGAGACATAGACCAGACGGCGCGGCGCCATGGCCACCAGGGTTTGCAATACCGCCTTGTCACAGCCCTTGCGGGGCGGATCCATCACCACCACATCGGCGCTCACCCCGTCGGCGTGCAGGGCAGGCATCAGCTGCTCCGCCTTGCCCACGTGGAACTCGGTCTGCTCGATGCCGTTGAGGGCCGCATTGCGACGGGCATCGCTGATGGCGCTCTCCACCGACTCGATCCCCACCACCTTGGCGGCCTTGCCTGCCAGGAACAGGGAGATGGTGCCGATGCCGCAATAGATGTCGAACACCGTCTCGCTGCCGGTCAGCTCGCAATACTCCAGCGCCTTGGAGTAGAGCACGTCGGTCTGGCTCGGGTTGTTCTGGAAGAAGGAGAGGGGCGAGATCTCGAATTCGAGCTCGTGGATCTTGTCGCGGATCACCCCGCTGCCCAGCAGCACCCGGTTCTTGTCACCCAGGATGCGGTTGGTGCGCGCCTCGTTGATGTTCTGCACCAGAGTAGTGACCGGCAGATCCGCCAGGGCCGCCAGCAGCTCGGCTTCGAACGGCAGCGCTTCGCCCAGGGTCACCAGCACCACCATCAGCTCGCCGCTCTTGAAGCCCTTGCGGGTCATCAGGTTGCGCACGCAGCCGGTGTGGGCCACCTCGTCATAGGCCGCGATGTCGTGCTCGCGCATCCAGTTGCGTACCCGGGCATTGAGCTCCACGTGCAGGGAGTCCTGCACCGCGCAATCATCGGCGGTGATGAGGTCATGGGAGTGCTTGCGGTAGAAGCCGATCTCGGCGCCCGCCTCGCTGCCACGCACCGCGTACTGGGCCTTGTTGCGGTAGGCAAACGGCGTCTCCATGCCGAGGATGGGGTTGACCACGGCCTCACCCAGCCCGACCTGCTCCAGTGCGCTCTGCACCAGGCTCTGCTTGAGGGCAAGCTGGGCCGGATAGGCCAGCGGGCGCACTTGGCAGCCACCGCATTCGGTGTTGGGGCAAAAATCGGCCACCCGATCGGCAGAGGGCTGGGTCAACTCGACCAGCTTGCCGTGCAGGTAGTTCGGTTTGACCTCGGTCAACTCGACCAGCGCCTGCTCACCGGGCAGCAGACCCTCGACAAACAGGGGGCGATCGAACAGGCGACCCTTGCCATCCCCCTTGTCGGTCAGTTCCAGAATATCGATCTGATGTTGGTGTCCCACTAACGGCATGAGCGGCTCCGAAGGCATGAAAGAGAGGGTGAAGACGGGGCAGACCCGGCGACCCCGAATAAAGGGTGGCAGAGTTTAGCGGAGATCCGCCCAAAATGCAGGCATAAAAGACCCGGCAAACACAAATAGCGACCCCGGCCACCAGCGGCCCGGTCCGGGCAGCCTGGCCAGCCCGCCCCAATAAAAAAACCGCCGGACGGGGCCGGCGGTATGACATTCATGGCAGCAGGATCAATGGCTGTAGGCTTTCTCGCCGTGGCTGGTCACGTCCAACCCTTCGCGCTCGGCATCTTCCTTCACCCGCAGACCGATCAGCAGGTCCACCAGCTTGTAGGCCACGGCCGAGACCAGGGCGGTCCAGACCACGGTCACCCCCACGCCGATGACCTGTACCTTGACCTGGGCCAGGATGGAGTACCCCTCGGCCACCTGGTTGGTCACATAGTCCCACACCCCGGTGCCGCCCAGATCCGGGCTGGCGAACACCCCGGTCAGCACGGCACCCAGGATCCCGCACACCCCGTGCAGGCCGAACACGTCCAGGCTGTCATCGGCCCCCAGCAGACGCTTGAGACCGTGCACGCCCCACAGACCAGCCACACCGCTGAGCAGGCCGATGATGAGGGCGCCCCCCACACCGACGAAACCGGCGGCAGGGGTGATGGCGACCAGACCCGCCACCGCACCGGAGACAGCGCCAAGCAGGGAGGGACGACCCTTCATCGCCCACTCGGCGAAGGTCCAGGAGAGGGCGGCAGCGGCCGGCGCGATCCAGGTGTTGGCGAAGGCCAGGGCCGCCGTGCCGTTGGCTTCGAGGGAGGAGCCAGCGTTGAAGCCGAACCAGCCGAACCACAGCAGGGCGGCACCGATCATGGTCATGGTCAGGCTGTGGGGGGTCATGGGGTCACGGCCATAGCCAACCCGTTTGCCCACCATGAAGGCCCCTACCAGACCGGCCACCGCGGCGTTGATGTGCACCACTGTGCCGCCGGCGAAGTCCAGAGCGCCGTGCTGGAACAGATAGCCTGCGGTGGCACCGGCCGCTTCGGCGGCGGCCGCATCCGTGTAGGCATCCGGACCCGCCCAGTACCACACCATGTGCGCCATCGGGATATAGGCGAAGGTGAACCAGATCACCGCGAACAGCAGCACCGCCGAGAACTTCATCCGCTCGGCAAAGCCGCCGACGATAAGCCCGCAGGTGATGGCGGCAAAGGCACCCTGGAACACCACGTAGATGAACTCGCTGATCCCGACCCCCTTGCTGAAGGTGGCGGCGATGGAATCCGGCGTCACCCCCATCAACAGCACCTTGTCGAAGGAGCCGTAGAAGGCGCCGCCCTCGGTGAAGGCCAGGGAGTAGCCGTAGACCACCCAGAGGACGGTGATGAGGCAGAACAGGGTGAACACCTGCATCAGCACGCTCAGCATGTTCTTGGCGCGCACCAGGCCGCCGTAGAAGAGGGCGAGGCCCGGTACGGACATCAGGATCACCAGGGCCGCCGCCACCATCAGCCAGGTATTGTCCCCCTTGTTGATGGTCACGGTCGCGGCCGCCTGTACCACATCGGCCTGCGCGGCCACCTCTTCGGCCCAGCCCGGAGCGGCCATGGTGGCGGCCAGCGCCAGCAGGCCAGTCATTACGAGTCTCTTGAACATACAGCCCTCTCCTTGTCGTCCCGGCATCCGGGTCCATTTCCTGATATGCATTTCCAACCTGGCCACCTGCCCACCGCACCTGTGTGGCTCACGGAGACATCATGGCGACATGACATGGGGAAAGCATAAAGCAGGCCAAGAAAAATAATCCTTTTATTTCATAGCGTTATGTTTTTATCACATTCAACACGCACCATCTTGGCGCACGATGCCCGGTTACAGGGGGAAAATCGCACTTTGGCTGTGCATTGCCGGGAAAGTGCACCAGGATGACCCAATCGCCTCACAATGACAGGGCGAACCCGTGGTGATGTCACCCTGGCAGGCTTATCTATCCCGCTAAGGTATTTATGAAATAAATGAAATGGGCCATACCATGGTGAAATCAAATGAGGCTGACGGCCAATATCCCCCCACCCGAGGGGCACAAGCACTTTAAGAGTGCAAACTCGCACCATTCGTCTGGTCTGCCCCGAAATGCCCGGTCATACTGGCAAGCCATCTTCCCTGTTCCCAGCGCCGCGAGGAGCCCATGCCCAATCTCAACGTGACCGAAATCAAGGCCTTCGTGCCTGCCCGGGATTTCACGCAGTCAAAGCAGTTCTATCAGGATCTCGGCTTTACCCTGGCCTCCGATGGCGACGGCGTGGCCTATTTTCATCTCGGCAACGCAAGCTTCCTGCTGCAGGATGGCAATCCCCCGGGGCTGGCCGAGCAGCTCATGATGCACCTCCTGGTGGAGGACGTGGCCGCCTGGCAGGCCCAAGTGGAGGCGAGCCAGGTCGCCGCCCGCTACGGCGTCAGGGTCACGGAGCTCGTCACCCAGCCGTGGCGCATGAAGGAGTTCTGTCTGTACGATCCCGCCGGCGTGCTGTGGCGCATCGCGCAGAATATCGACTGAGGGGATGGCAGTCCGAGAGGCTGATGGCCCGAGCGCCTGTGGGTCTGAAGGTCTGAAGGTCTGAAGGTCTGAAGGTCTGAAGGTCTGAGGGTCTGAGGGTCTGAGGGTCTGAGGGTCTGAGGGTCTGAGGGTCTGAGGGTCTGTGGGTCTGTGGGTCTGTGGGTCTGTGGGTCTGTGGGTCTGTGGGTCTGTGGGTCTGTGGGTCTGTGGGTCTGTGGGTCTGTGGGTCTGTGGGTACACCTCTTCGCACCGCCCGGAAAAACAAAAGGCCATCCGCGAGGATGGCCTTTTGTTATGGAATCTGATGGTGCCCGGGGTCGGACTCGAACCGACACGTATTGCTACGGCGGATTTTGAATCCGCTGCGTCTACCGATTTCGCCACCCGGGCAGCTGCGAGGGATTATACGAATGGCGCTTGGCCATGCAAGGTGTTTTTCTTGCGCCCACCGTTGTTTGCTCATTTATTCAACGCCTTGCCGATGCCAGGCCAGTTACATAGAATGCCCGCATCATATTAATGGAATAATCATCATGGCCAAGCGCAAGACCCCCTCCCCTCTCCAGCCTGCTCCCCGGCATCCGTCCGCCGGTCTGCTGCGCCGTCTCGGCGCCCTGCTCTATGACTATCTGGTGGTGATTGCCCTGCTGATCATCGCCGGCTTCATCGGGATGGGTGTGGCCCACCTGCTGCTGGCCACCGGCATGGCGACCGTGCCCGAGGGCAAGGATGCCGCCTGGCTGCTCACCAGCCCCCTCTACAGCGCCTGGCTGGCCTTCGTCATCTGCGGTTTCTACACCTGGTTCTGGGTCCGCGCCGGCCAGACCATCGGCATGCGGGCCTGGCGCCTGCGCATCCAGAACCTGGACGGCAGCAACATTCGCGTCACCCAGGCCCTGATCCGGCTCGCTACCTCGGCCTTTGGCCTGGGCAACCTGCTGTGTGTGTTCAATCGCGCCCGCCCCCGCGCCTTCCAGGACATCTGGGCCGAGTGCGAGGTGGTGGTACTCGGCAAGGCAGAAAACCTGGAGCAGCTCAATCGCTGATCCCAGGCGGCAACGCAAAAGGGCACCCCGAGGTGCCCTTTTTGTTGACCAGAACTGAGTGCTTGCAGCCCAGAACCTTGACGGAAACGGTGCATCGAGAGCAATGGCCGCCTTTTGTCAGCAGCCCGCCTCCTTCAGGCCGCTACTGCTTGCGGCTCAGGATATAGAAGGAGATGCCGCCAAACAGCAGGCTGGGTGCTATGGCCGCGAGGATGGGCGGGACCGCATAGACCAGGCTGACCGGGCCGAACACCCTGTCGCTCACATAGACCGCGAAGCCGGTCATGATCCCCATCAGCATCCGCGCCCCCATGCTCACCGAACGCAGCGGGCCGAAGATGAAGGAGGAGGCGAGCAGTATCATGGCCACCACGGAGAGCGGTGAGAGCAGCTTGCGCCACATCTCCAGCTTGTAGCGTCCAGCATCCTGCTTGTTGGCATCCAGATAACCGATGTAGTCCCGCAGCCCCGAGATGGGCAGGTTCTCGGGATCGATGCTGACCACCCCGAGCTGCTTGGGGGTCAGCTCGGATTGCCAGGCCATCTGGGCATGCTGTTCGTCCTGGATCCGGGTGGGATCGTCAAACCGGGTGATGTGCACCTGTTTCAGCAGCCAGTGGTGATCCTCGAACACCCCCTCCTTCGCCTGCACCACGTCGATCAGGTTGCGGGACGGAGTGAAGCGGTAGAGGGTGATGCCGGTCAGGGCGCCATCGTTGCGCACCCCGTTGATGTTGACGAAGTTGTTGCCATCCCGTGCCCAGACCCCGTAGGCCGAGACCGTGAGCCGCCCTTCCGACATGGCCCCCGCCTTGATGTCATCCGCCATCCGCTTGGCGGCCGGTGCGACGTACTCGCCCATCAGCCCCACCAGCAGCATCAGGGGAATGGCGGTCTTGAGCGCCGCCATGACGATGCTGATCTTGGAGCGTCCCGCCGCCTGCATCACCACCAGCTCGGAGCTGGTCGCGAGCTGGCCCAGACCGATGAGGCCACCGAGCAGGGCCGCCAGGGGGAAGAAGAGCACCGCCTCCTTGGGCATGGAGAGCAGCACGTAGTAGAGGGCGTTGAGCATGTCGTAGTTGCCTTCCCCGACCGCCTTCAACTGCTCCACGTACTTGATGAGCGCGGCCAGCCCGACCAGGGTCAGCTCGCACAGCAGGATCGACATGAAGATGACCCTGCCTATGTATCTATCGAGAATGCCGAACATCAGCAGAGACTCCCAGGTTGCAGCATCATGCTGACTTTCTCTTGAACAATTGCCCTTTGACCCCGTTCCACCAGCTGGTGCCCTGCAGGTTGAGAGGCAACCCTATCAGCAGCAGATAGACCAGGGGCACCAGGAACATCCCGGGCCAATGGGGCAGACGCCCGCTGTCGATGGCCGACCGGGCGGCACTGAGCAGCAGGAAATAGGAGAGATAGAGCAGGATGGCCGGCAGCAGCTTGGCGTAACGCCCCTGACGGGGATTGACCCGCGCCATCGGCACCACCAGGAAGGTGAGCACCAGGATGGAGAGGGGCAGCGACAGGCGCCACTGCAATTCGGCCATCAGCTGGTTGTCCTGGGTGCCGAGCAATGCCAGGGTCGGCTTGGCCGCCGCCTTGCGGTTGGATCGCTCCATCTCCTGCTGGCGGATCACCAGGCTGTATTCACGGAACTCCGATACCTGGAACTGCTTGCCGGTGAAATGCCCCTCGTAGCGCGAGCCATCCTTCAGGGTCAGCCACTGCAAGCCGTTGCTGTCGGCGGTCACCTGCCCCTCGTTGGCCACCACCACTGACGGGGGTGAGCCCCCCTCGGCCCGTTGCAGCACGAAGATTTTCTGCAACTCCGACCCCTTGTCGTTCAGATCCTGGATGTAGGCCACCAGGCGCCCCTTGTCGAGCTCCATGAAGCGGCCGGCCTGCAGGAAAGAGATACCGGGATCGGCCTTGAACTCGTCGATCACCTGGTACTCCCGCTCCTTGGCCTGGGGGGCGACCCAGCCGGTGTTGAACGCCGCGACGGCGGCGGTCAGCAGGGCCAGCACCAGGGCGCTGCCCATGATGAAACGGTGACTGAAACCCACCGCGTGCATCACCGTCATTTCGCTTTCAGCGTACAAACGGCCGTGAGCAAACAGAATGGCTAAAAACAGACTGATAGGCAGCATCAACAACGCCATATTCGGCAGGTTGAGCAGCAGGAGGGTGGATACCAGGCGCGTCGGCACCTCACCATCGGCGGCATCGCCAATGATCTGGATAAATTGCTGGCTGACGAAGATAAGCAGCAGCACGAACAGCACCGCCAGCTGGGTTTTCAGGGTCTCCCTGAACAAATATCGGAAAACGATCACAGTCATTCCCAAGTAAACTTGTGTTTTTAGTCGAATGCCTGAAAAATAGGGCCCTATATTGGATTTTTACCAGTTTGAACTGCGGAGCCTGTGACTGTTCGCTCCGCCTCTGATACCCCAACAAGCACCGCATTATTCAATAAATGGTGCCTTTTGTCTTTAGGATGTAGGAGATTCCATGGAGTTCAGTGTAAAGAGTGGCAGTCCTGAGAAGCAACGCAGTGCCTGCGTCGTGGTCGGCGTTTTTGAGCCCCGCCGCCTCTCTCCGGTTGCCGAACAGCTGGACAAGATCAGCGACGGCTACCTCAGCTCGCTGCTGCGCCGTGGCGACCTGGAAGGGAAACCGGGCCAGATGCTGCTGCTGCATCAAGTACCGGGCGTGCTCAGCGAGCGCGTACTGCTGGTCGGGTGCGGCAAGGAGCGCGAACTCGACGAGCGCCAGTACAAGCAGATCATCAACAAGACCATCACCACCCTGAACGAAACCGGCTCCATGGAAGCGGTCTGCTTCCTGACCGAGCTGCACGTCAAGGGTCGGGATACCTACTGGAAGGTGCGTCAGGCGGTTGAAACCACCAAGGCAGGCCTCTACAGCTTCGATCAGTTCAAGACCAACAAGGCCGAACCGCGCCGTCCGTTGCGCAAGCTGGTCTTCAACGTGCCGACGCGTCGGGAACTGACCATAGGCGAGCGCGCCATCAACCACGGCCTGGCCGTGGCGAAAGGGGTGCGCATCTGCCGCGACGTGGCGAACATGCCGCCCAACGTCTGCAATCCCGCCTACCTCGCCTCCCAGGCCCGCCGTCTGGCGGATGCCTATGACAACATCACCACCAGGGTGGTGGGGGAGCAGGAGATGGCCGAGCTCGGCATGAACTCCTACCTCGCAGTGGCCCGCGGCTCCGAGAACGAAGCCATGATGGCCATCATCGAGTACAAGGGCAACGCCGACGCCAAGCCCATCGTGCTGGTGGGCAAGGGGCTGACCTTCGACTCCGGCGGCATCTCCATCAAGCCGGCAGACGGCATGGACGAGATGAAGTACGACATGGGTGGCGCCGCCTCCGTGCTCGGCACCATGCACGCCCTGGCCCAGTTGCAGCTGCCCATCAACGTCATCGGCGTGCTGGCGGGCTGCGAGAACATGCCGGGGGGCAACGCCTACCGCCCCGGTGACATCCTCACTACCATGTCCGGCCAGACCGTCGAGGTACTCAACACCGACGCCGAAGGCCGCCTGGTGCTGTGCGATGCCCTCACCTATGTGGACCGCTACGATCCCGAGACCGTGATCGATGTGGCGACCCTGACCGGTGCCTGCATCATCGCCCTGGGCCACCATACCTCTGGCCTCTTGGCGAACCACAACCCCCTGGCCCACGAGCTGCTCAACGCCTCCGAACAGGCTGGCGATCGCGCCTGGCGCCTGCCCCTGTTCGACGAGTATCAGGAGCAGCTGGAAAGCCCGTTCGCGGACATGGCCAACATCGGTGGCCGTCCGGCCGGTACCATCACCGCCGCCGCCTTCCTGTCGCGCTTCACCAAGAAGTACAACTGGGCCCACCTGGATATCGCAGGAACCGCCTGGAAGAGCGGCAAGGAGAAGGGCTCCACCGGCCGTCCTGTGCCCCTGCTGACCCAGTTCCTGCTCAACCGGGCCGGCGTGGCGGACGTCGAAGACAAGGAGTGATCCCCTTCCCCATCGACTCGAAGAGCGATGCGAGAAGGCGTTACCCTGTATCACAAGGAAGAGGCCTGCCTCTTCCTTGTTTCATTGAGAGAATCCGGGAAGTCCGTGCCAGACGCGGCTCCCGAAGACGGCCAATCGCTGTCCGTCACAGCCAAACGGGACCGACCTGATGAGCCAAGTGACCTTTTACCTGATGAGCCAGCCCGATGATGCGGATGCCTCCGCCGTCGAGCGCCTCGCCTGCCAGCTTGCGGCCGATGGCTGGAGCGCAGGCCACCTCTATCTGCTGTGCGAGGACGAGGCCCAGGCCCTGCGTCTGGACGAGCTGTTGTGGCAGTTGCCGCCCGATCGCTTCGTGCCGCACCAGTTGCAGGGGGAGAGCGGTCAGGCTCCGGTGGAGATAGGCCATCAGCCGCCACGGCGGCGCTATGCCTGCCTCATCAACCTGGCCCGGCAGACACCTTTGTTTGCAGGACACTTCGCTCAAGTGGTAGATTTTGTCCCCACTGACGAAACGCAAAAGCAGCAAGCCCGCGAGCGCTACAAGCACTATCGCCAGGCGGGCCATACCCTCGAGATGAGGGATCAGCCCGTCCTTGCCGCACCGGATCCGGCGCAGCCCTGACTGTGCCACCCTCGATCCACGACGAATCAACACCAGAATCCATCCATCCAGAATACGGCGAGACCATGGAAAAGACTTTTAATCACAACGCCATCGAACAGGCGCTCTACCAGCACTGGGAAGCCCAGGGCTACTTCAAGCCCCACGGCGACACCAGCAAAGACTCCTTCTGCATCATGATCCCGCCGCCGAACGTCACCGGCAGCCTGCACATGGGTCACGCCTTCCAGCAGACCCTGATGGACACCCTGATCCGCTACAACCGCATGCAGGGCAAGAACACCCTGTGGCAGGCGGGTACCGACCACGCCGGTATCGCCACCCAGATGGTGGTTGAGCGCAAGATCGCCGCAGAAGAGGGCAAGACCCGCCACGATTACGGCCGGGAAGCCTTCATCGACAAGATCTGGCAGTGGAAGGAAGAGTCCGGTGGCACCATCACCCGTCAAATGCGCCGTCTGGGTGACTCCGTGGATTGGGAGCGCGAGCGCTTCACCATGGATGAGGGCCTCTCCGCCGCCGTCCAGGAAGTGTTCGTGCGCCTGTACGAAGACGGCCTGATGTACCGCGGCAAGCGTCTGGTGAACTGGGATCCCAAGCTCAACACCGCCATCTCCGACCTGGAAGTGGAAAACCGCGAGATCAAGGGCCACATGTGGCACCTTCGCTACCCGCTGGCCAACGGCGCCAAGACCGCCGAAGGCCAGGATCACCTGATCGTCGCCACCACCCGTCCGGAAACCATGCTGGGTGATACCGCCGTGGCCGTGAACCCGGAAGACCCCCGCTACAAGGCGCTGATCGGCCAGCACATCCTGCTGCCGCTGGTGAACCGTCTGATACCCATCGTTGCCGACGAACACGCCGACATGGAGAAGGGCACCGGCTGCGTGAAAATCACCCCGGCCCACGACTTCAACGACAACGAAGTGGGCAAGCGCCACAACCTGCCGATGATCAACATCTTCACCCTGGACGCCCACGTGCGTGCCGAGGCCGAAGTGGTCGATACCAATGGCAACCCGAGCACCGCCTATGACGCCGCCCTGCCGACCGAGTTCGCCGGGATGGAGCGCTTCGCCGCCCGCAAGGCCATCGTCGCCAAGCTGGACGAGCTGGGCCTCCTGGCCGAGATCAAGGATCACGTGCTGCAACAGCCTTACGGCGATCGCGGCGGCGTGCCCATCGAGCCCATGCTGACCGACCAGTGGTACGTGCGCGTGGCCCCCATGGCCAAGACCGCCATCGAGGCGGTGGAAGATGGCCGCATCCAGTTCGTACCGAAGCAGTACGAAAACATGTACTTCTCCTGGATGCGCGACATTCAGGACTGGTGCGTCTCCCGTCAGCTGTGGTGGGGTCACCGCATCCCAGCCTGGTATGACGATGCCGGCAACGTCTACGTGGGCCGCAACGAAGAGGAAGTGCGCGCCAAGCACAGCATCCCGTCCGTGACCGTGCTGCGTCAGGACGAAGACGTGCTCGATACCTGGTTCAGCTCCGCCCTGTGGACCTTCTCCACCCTGGGATGGCCGAACAACACCGAGGCGCTCAAGACCTTCCACCCGACCGACGTGTTGATGAGCGGCTTCGACATCATCTTCTTCTGGATTGCCCGGATGATCATGATGACCATGCACTTCATCAAGGACGAGAACGGCCAGCCGCAAGTCCCGTTCAAGACCGTCTACATCACCGGCCTCATCCGTGACGAAGAAGGCCAGAAGATGTCCAAGTCCAAGGGCAACGTGCTGGACCCCCTGGACATGATCGACGGCATCTCCCTGGAAGACCTGCTGGAGAAGCGCACCGGCAACATGATGCAGCCGCAGATGGCCGAGAAGATCGCCAAGCGCACCGCCAAGCAGTTCCCGGAAGGGATCAATGCCCACGGCACCGACGCCCTGCGCTTCACCCTGGCGGCGCTCGCCTCCACCGGCCGTGACATCAACTGGGACATGAAGCGCCTGGATGGCTACAACAACTTCTGCAACAAGCTGTGGAACGCCTCCCGCTATGTGCTGATGAACACCGAAGATCAGGATTGCGGCTTTGCCGGTGGCGAGATGCAGTTCAGCCTGGCGGATCGCTGGATCCAGTCCCAGCTGCAAGTGGCCATCCGAGACTTCCGCACCGCCCTCGATACCTACCGCTTCGATATCGCGGCAGGCGTCTTGTACGAATTTATCTGGAACCAGTTCTGTGACTGGTATCTGGAGCTGACCAAGCCGGTGCTGACCAAGGGTTCCGAGGCCGAGCAGCGCGCTGCCCGCCACACCCTCGTCAGTGTCCTCGAGACCCTGCTGCGCCTGGCACACCCGATCATCCCGTTCATCACCGAAACCATCTGGAAATCGGTCGCCCCGCTGGCCGGCGTACACGCCGACACCATCATGATTCAGGCTTTCCCGGAATTCGACGCCGCCAAGGTGGACGACGCCGCGATGGCGGATCAGGAGTGGGTGAAGGAGTTCATCGTCAGCATCCGCAACATCCGCGCCGAGATGAACGTGGCCCCGAGCGTGCCCCTCAACGTGCTGCTCCAGTGCGATGCCAAGGATGCCGAGCGCGCCCAGGGCAACAAGGCCTTCCTCAAGTCCCTGGCCCGTCTGGAATCCATCCGCGTACTGGCGGCCGGTGAAACCGCCCCGCTGTCGGTCAAGAAATTGATCGGTGCCACCGAGCTGATGATCCCCATGGCCGGTCTCATCGACAAGGAAGCCGAACTGGCCCGTCTGGCCAAAGAGGTGGCCCGTCTGGTGGGCGAGTGCGGCCGCATCGAAGGCAAGCTCGGCAACGAAGCCTTCGTCGCCAAGGCGCCGGAAGCAGTCATCATCAAGGAGCGCGAGAAGCTGGAAGATTACCGTCTCCAGCTGACCAAGCTGGAAGCTCAGCAGGCCGAGATCGCCGCGCTCTAAGCCACAGCGCAACATGACAAGCCCCCGTTTATCGGGGGCTTTTTCATGTCAGGGGTTCAGTTCTCCCTCTTCTGCCCCGCAGTTTTATCCCTCCCGCCGGGGCGATATTCAAAAATTCACGAGCCAAATCACCTCCTTTCACAAGCGCAGAGCCCGCAAATTCATTACACTGCCAGCGGTCTTTTCTATCGGGAGTGCTGCTGCAGTATGGAAATATTGATCCTGTTTGGATTGATTTTGCTCAATGGCGTCTTCGCCATGTCGGAAATCGCCATCGTGACGGCACGCAAGGCACGCCTCGCCAAAATGGCGAGCGAAGGGAGCCGCTCCGCCGCCATCGCCCTCAAGCTCGGGGAAGATCCGACCCATTTCCTCTCCGCCGTACAGATCGGCATCACCAGCATCGGCCTGCTCAACGGTATCTATGGCGAGTCCCTGCTGGCCCAACCCTTCGCCCTCTGGCTGCAGGAGTGGGGGCTCTCCCCCAAGAGCAGCAGCCTGCTCGCCACCGTCATCGTGGTCGTGCTGGTCACCTATCTCTCCATCGTGGTAGGGGAGCTCGTGCCCAAACGCCTCGGACAGCTCAGCGCCGAGCGCATTGCCTGTCTGGTAGCCCGCCCCATGCTCTGGCTGGCGACCCTGACCCGTCCCTTCGTCTGGTTGCTCTCCGCCTCCACCAATGCCAGCCTGCGGCTGCTGCGGGTCGATCAGCGCAGCAGCAACAACGTCACTCAGGAGGAGATCCACGCCATGCTGGTGGAGGGCTCCGAAGCGGGGGTGATCGAGGACCATGAGCACACTATGTTGCGCAACGTGTTCCGCCTCGACGAACGCAGCCTGGCCTCCCTGATGGTGCCGCGCAGCGACATCCGCTATCTGGACCTGTCACTGCCGCTGGAAGTGAACCTCCAACGTCTGGTGGAGTATCGCCACAGCTTCTTCCCTGTCTGTGACGGCAGCCTGTCGGATCTCGTCGGCATCCTCAACGTCAGCAAGGTGCTGCACGCCTACATCAAGGGAGAGCCCATCGATCTGGCGGCGCTGACCCAGGACGGCAGCCTGCTGCCGGAGACCCTCAACGGCCTGGAGCTGCTCAACCACTTCCGTACCCACTCCGAGCACATGGTGCTGGTGGTGGACGAATATGGCGAGCTGCAGGGGCTGGTCACCCAGCAGGATCTGCTGGAAACCCTGGCCGGCGACTTCCAGCAGGAAGATGGGGAGGACAACTGGGCCTTCCAGCGCGCCGACGGCAGCTGGCTGCTCGACGGCCTCATTCCACTGCCAGAATTGAAGGACTGTCTGGAGCTGGTTCGTCTGCCGGAAGAAGAAAAACATCACTATCACACCCTTGGAGGGCTTATCATGCTGCTCCTTGGCCGCCTTCCCCAGACCGGAGACCTGGTCACCCTGGAACAGTGGCAACTGGAAATCGTGGATATGGACGGCCTGCGCATCGACAAGGTACTTGCCATGCCCTTGACCGACCAACCCAGCTAACCTGCGGAGTTTGCATGTATGGAGCAGTTTTACCACCTGGCTCACGCCTTTATGCATCAGGATCTGGCGACACTCTCTGATCCCAAGATGGTCTTCATGGTCTATGTCGTCCTGCTGACCTTCCTGGTGCTCGAGAATGGCTTTATCCCCACCGCCTTCCTGCCAGGGGATACCCTGCTGATCCTGACCGGCGTGCTGATCTATCAGGGGGTGTTGCCGATGGCAGTGGTCCCGCTGCTGATCATGGCGACCTTCGTCGGTACCTGGCTTGGCTACATGCAGGGGCGTTTCCTCGGCCACACCCGGATGTATCACAGGCTGATGTCCCATCTCGATGACAAGCACAAGGAGAAGGTGCACTACCTGCTCAACAAGTACGGCATCATCACCCTGATCACCGCCCGCTACATCGCCTTCGTGCGTACCGCCTACCCCTATATCGTCGGCGCCAACGAGATCCCCCAGGGGCGCTTCCTGGTGGTCAACCTGATCAGCTCCATCATGTGGATCTGCCCCCTGGTCGGGCTGGGTTACTACCTGAGCCACACCAAGCTGGCCGCGCAGTATGAGTCCCAATTTCTCAGCGTCATTATCTACCTGCCGGTCGTGCTGCTGGTGGGCGGCCTCATCGCTCTGGTCTGGCGCTGGTGGAGCAGACGCAAGCCCGGCGTCTCCAGAGAGTGAGACAAACCACAGGGTCGCCCACAGGCGGCCCTTTTTTATGGAAAATAGTGGCGATTTCCCCCTGCTCGCTCTTGTAAAGCAGGGGCAAAAATGAGTGAATCTAGCGCCTTTTTTCGCTGTGGATGGAGTTGGTTGTATGGGGTGTTGGATTCGCGCAATCGCGCTGGTAGGTGGATTGATGGGACTGCTGGGTTCGCAGACAGCCCTGGCGACCCCCGACCCGGCCAAGCTGCAGCTCAAATCGGGCAGTGCCCTGGTGATGGACGTCAACACCGGCAAGACCCTGTATCAGAAAAACCCCACCCGGGTGCGCCCCATCGCCTCTCTCACCAAGCTGATGACGGCGCTGGTGGTGCTGGATGCCCGCCAGAACCTCAATCAGACCCTGACCATCGATCAGAACGACAGGGACAACATCAAGCACACCTATTCACGGGTGCGCATGGGCACCCAGGTCAGCCGCCGCGACGCCCTGCATCTGGCGCTGATGTCCTCCGAGAACCGCATGGCCTCGGCGCTTGCCCGCCACTACCCGGGGGGTCGCCAGGCCTTCATCCGCGCCATGAACAACAAGGCCAGACAGCTCGGCATGCGCAACACCCGCTACTATGACTCCACCGGTCTCTCCACCCGCAACGTCTCCACCGCCCAGGATCTGGCCAAGCTCCTCTCTGCGGCCTATCGACAGCCGCTGATCCGTGAATTCACCCAGGACACCAGCAGGGAGATGCGCTTTCGCAAGCCGGCCTACAGCCTGATGTTCAACAATACCAACCCGCTGGTGAAGAACCCGGACTGGGATGTACGCCTCTCCAAGACAGGCTATACCGACGAAGCGGGCCGCTGCCTGCTGATGCGTGCCAAACCGGATCGTCAGGAGCTCGCCATCGTACTGCTCAACTCGGTGGGCAAACGCACCCCTGTCGGGGATGCCAACCGCATCCGCAAGTGGCTGAAAAGCTGATTCTCTCAACGAAGACATGAAAGGATGCCGCGGCATCCTTTTTTATTGCCCGCCAAACGCCTCAGCAGGCCGCCAGAGGGCGCCAGCCCCGCACAGCATAGTGCGTTATGGTAAGGGCACCCAGGTCCACAGGCACGGCCACGGGATGTGTCAGCAGCCTGCCAGACAAGATACGTCGAGAGTGGTTACCCGGGGGCACGTGCAGCCGGGGGGAACCGTCCCCCGTGGGGGCGTCAGGGAGAAGGACACGAGAGAGACAACCCCATGATGGGGAGGAGGAAATCGCCCATAAAAAAACAGCCCCGACTGACGTCGAGGCTGTCTGTATGGTGCGCCCGAGAGGATTCGAACCTCTGACCACCTGGTTCGTAGCCAGGTACTCTATCCAGCTGAGCTACGGGCGCTCACAACTTGTTGCACTGCTTGAAATATGGTGCGCCCGAGAGGATTCGAACCTCTGACCACCTGGTTCGTAGCCAGGTACTCTATCCAGCTGAGCTACGGGCGCTCATAAATTGTTGCACTGCTTGAAACATGGTGCGCCCGAGAGGATTCGAACCTCTGACCACCTGGTTCGTAGCCAGGTACTCTATCCAGCTGAGCTACGGGCGCTCATAAATCATTGTATTGCTTGAAATGGTGCGCCCGAGAGGATTCGAACCTCTGACCACCTGGTTCGTAGCCAGGTACTCTATCCAGCTGAGCTACGGGCGCCCTGTTTTCAAACGATAAAAAAAGCTTACTCAACAGTAAGCCTTCTTTAGTGCCGACTTGCTGATGGTCAACACATGACTCCAAGAGTCAAATATGGTGCGCCCGAGAGGATTCGAACCTCTGACCACCTGGTTCGTAGCCAGGTACTCTATCCAGCTGAGCTACGGGCGCAAAATGGCGGAGAAGGGGGGATTCGAACCCCCGATGCGGGTATAAGCCGCATACTCCCTTAGCAGGGGAGCGCCTTCAGCCTCTCGGCCACCTCTCCGTTTGCGGGGCTGATAATACTTCACAGGGATTTTTAGTCAAACACTTTTTTGGAGAAAACAAAGCGTTCGCTCAGCATTTGGCCAAAGAGTGGAATATTCAAGCAATATCGACACTTACCCAGTAGTTTCGCGCTCTGCAGGCCGATTTGCAGGCCCCTGAAAAACAAAAGGCGACATCCGGGATGTCGCCTTCAGGCAGCCATGAAATGGCTTAGAAATTCGGTTGGCCCGGGACTTTCTCGGCCTGTATCCGCATGTAGATCTCTTCGCGGTGTACGGAAACCTCTTTCGGTGCATTCACACCGATACGAACCTGGTTCCCTTTTACGCCCAGTACGGTAACGGTTACTTCGTCACCAATCATCAGGGTTTCCCCTACACGACGAGTCAAAATAAGCATTCGCTTGCTCCTGTATCCTGTTTTGTATTTATATCGATATGCGCCATTATCTTACAAAGATACCGATATGGTAAATGGTTGAAACTAAATCAATCAGGGATTGTTTCCCAAGGGCTGCTCATGAGGCTCTTGATCCAACCCGAACGCCGAGTGCAACGAACGCACGGCCAGCTCCAGGTACTTCTCGTCAATCACCACGGATATCTTGATTTCAGAGGTAGAGATCAGCTGCATGTTGATCCCTTCCTCACCCAATACCTTGAACATGGTGCGCGCTACACCAGGATGATTCCACATGCCGACCCCGACGATGGAGACCTTGGCGATCTCTCCGTTGCCCTGCACGCAGGCGGCCCCCAGCTCGCTGGCGGTCTCCTCCAGCAAGGCGCGGGCCCGGCGATAATCATCGCGATTCACCGTGAAGGTGAAATCGGCGGTGCCATCCCCCATGGTGTTCTGCACTATCATGTCGACATCTATGTTGGCGTCGCTGATCGGATTCAGGATCTGCGCGGCCACGGTCGGCCTGTCCGGCACACCCAGAATGGTCAGGCTGGCCTCGTTGCGATTGAACGCAATGCCGGATACCAGGGGTGCTTCCATCCTCTCACCTCCATATGTGATTAAGGTTCCCTCTCCGTCGACGAAACTCGACAGCACCCTTAGCGGCACGCGGTACTTGCCCGCGAACTCGACCGAACGGATCTGCAACACCTTGGCGCCGAGACTCGCCATCTCGAGCATCTCCTCGAAGGTGATGGTATCGAGGCGACGCGCCTTGGGCTCGATGCGCGGATCCGTGGTATACACCCCGTCCACATCGGTAAAAATCTGGCACTCATCGGCCTTGATGGCCGCAGCCACGGCCACTGCGGTGGTATCCGAACCCCCTCGGCCCAGGGTCGTGATGGCATTGTGCTCATCGCGCCCCTGGAAACCGGCGATCACCACCACCTTGCCGGCACCGAGTGCGGCTTCCACCTGCTCGGTGTCGATACGGGTGATGCGCGCCTTGCCATAGGCGGAGTCGGTGTGGATGCGGACCTGATCACCGGTCATCGAGACTGCGGGGCAACCGCGCTTGTTGAGCGCAATCGCCAGCAGTGCAATGGTGACCTGCTCACCGGTGGAGATCAGCACATCCATCTCGCGCCGGTTGGCATCCTGGTCCAGCTGCTGGGCCATGCCCAGCAACCGGTTGGTTTCGCCCGACATGGCGGAGACCACCACCACCACGTCATGTCCCTGGGCACGGGTCAGTTGAACCCGCTCAGCAACTGCCTCGATCCGCTCCAGCGTGCCGACCGAGGTGCCACCGTACTTCTGTACATAGAGTGCCACAGATCACCTCGCCCGCTTACAGGCGCTCTTCCAGCCAGGAGTGAACGGATTGCAGCGCCGCCGGCACCGCCTCAGGCTGGGTACCACCCGCCTGTGCCATGTCGGGACGACCACCGCCCTTGCCACCCACCTGCTGGGCCACCAGATTGACCAGCTCACCAGCTTTGACCTTACCGGTCAGGTCATTGGTCACGCCCGCGATCAGGTTGACCTTGCCATCACTGCTGGTTGCCAGCAGCACGACACCGGATTTCATCTGGTTCTTCAGCTCGTCCAGCATGCCGCGCAGGGATTTGGGGTCGACCCCTTCCAGGGCGGCAACCAGCACCTTCTGGCCATTGATGTCGATGACCTGACTCAGCAGGTCGTTACCCGCCTGCGCCGCCAGCTTGGCTTTGAGCTGTTCCAGCTCGCGCTCCATCATCTTGGCCTTGTCCAGTACCTGGCGCACCTTGTCGGCGATGGAAAACTGATCGCCCTTCACCAGCGCGGCGGCCTCTTCGATCTGTTCACCCAGCTGGTGCATCAGATCGATGGCGCTCTTGCCGGTGACCGCTTCGATACGACGCACGCCAGCCGCGATGCCGCTCTCGGCAATGATCTTGAAGAAGCCGATGTCACCGGTGCGCTTGGCGTGAGTACCGCCGCACAGCTCGGTGGAGTAGTCGCCCATGCGTACCACACGCACATCGTCTTCATATTTCTCGCCAAACAGCGCCATGGCACCGGCTGACTTGGCCTCTTCCAGCCCCATCAGCTGGGTGGCCACCTCGTGGTTGGCACGGATCTGGGCGTTGACGAGCTCCTCGATCCGGCGAATGGTCGCCATGGTCAGCCCTTCGAAGTGGGAGAAGTCGAAGCGCATGCGCTCGGCGCCCACCAGGGATCCTTTCTGGGTCACGTGCTCACCCAGCGCCTGGCGCAAGGCCGCGTGCAGCAGGTGAGTCACGGAGTGGTTAAGGGCGATGGCCTGACGACGGTCGCCATCGACCACGGCCTCGACCTCGGCTCCCTTCTCCAGGGTACCCAGTTCCAGATAGCCCTTGTGGATGATCGCCTTGCCCGCTTTCTGGGTGTCGGTGACGGCGAAGATGCCGTCATCCACCTTGAGGATGCCGCTGTCACCCACCTGACCGCCGGACTCCGCATAGAAGGGGGTCTCCGCCAGCACGATCACGGCCTCTTCACCAGCGATGAGGCCATTGACCTCGACACCATCCTTGTAGATACCGACCACCTGAGTGTTCTGGCTCAGCTGTTTGTAACCGGTAAAGGGGGTCTCGAAATCGAGCTTCAGCACGTCGTTGTAGTTCACGCCGAAACTGGAAGCCTCTTTCGCGCGGGCGCGCTGCTTCTCCATCTCGGCCTTGAAGCCCTCTTCGTCGATGCCGATCTCGCGCTCGCGCACCACATCGGCGGTCAGGTCGGCCGGGAAGCCGTAAGTGTCATAGAGCTTGAACACCACTTCACCCGGGATCACCTTGGCATCACCGAGGTTGGCCAGGGCGTCTTCCAGCAGCAGCAGACCTCTGTCCAGCGTGCGGACGAACTGCTCCTCCTCGATGCGCAACACTCGCTCGACCAGCGGCAGCTGGGCGATCAGTTCCGCCGCCACATCCTTCATCTGCACGGCCAGCTCGGCAGCCAGCTTGTAGAAGAAGACGTCGGTAGCACCCAGCTTGCGGCCGTGACGCACGGCGCGGCGGATGATGCGGCGCAGCACGTAGCCGCGACCTTCATTGGAGGGCATGACACCGTCAGCCACCAGGAAGGCGCAGGAACGGATGTGGTCCGCGATGACGCGCAGGGACTGGTTGCTCAGATCCGTGGTGCCGACAATCTCGGCCGCCTTCTTGATCAACGCCTGGAAGATGTCGATCTCATAGTTGGAGTGCACCCCCTGCATGATGGCGGAGATACGCTCCAGACCCATGCCGGTATCCACGGACGGACGGGGCAGCGGCTCCATGGTGCCGTCAGCCTGACGGTTGAACTGCATGAAGACCACGTTCCAGATCTCGATGAAGCGGTCGCCATCCTCTTCCGGTGAACCGGGAGGGCCACCCCAGATGTGATCGCCGTGGTCGTAGAAGATCTCGGTGCAGGGACCGCATGGGCCGGTATCGCCCATGGCCCAGAAGTTGTCGGATGCATAAGGAGCACCCTTGTTGTCACCGATGCGCACGATGCGATCGGCCGGCACGCCGACCTCTTTTTCCCAGATGTCGAAGGCTTCGTCATCAGTCGCGTAGACGGTCACCAGCAGGCGCTCTTTGGGCAGCTTGAGGGTACCGGTCAGGAATTCCCATGCAAACCGGATGGCGTCCTGTTTGAAGTAGTCACCGAAGCTGAAGTTGCCCAGCATCTCGAAGAAGGTATGGTGACGGGCGGTATAGCCGACGTTTTCCAGGTCATTGTGCTTGCCGCCAGCCCGCACGCAACGCTGGGCCGTGGTGGCACGGTGATAGGCACGCTTGTCGGCGCCAAGGAACACGTCCTTGAACTGGTTCATCCCTGCGTTGGTGAACAGCAGGGTCGGATCGTTGTGCGGTACCAGCGAGCTGGAAGAGACAACCTGGTGTCCCTGGGTGCGGAAATACTCGAGAAACGCAGCGCGAATCTCTGACGTGGACATGTACATGGAAAATCCTGCTTGATTCGAATACGGACTTTTAACCGCATTAATGTAAGTTTTCTGCAGGGTAAAGTAAAACGTGGGGACCCTTGGCGGGTGAAATAGCCCCCAAGGGGCCAGCGTTTGGCAGCAGCACCCGCAAGCACGTCGCAACAGGGGGGCTTCGGGATGCCTCGCTCGACCACAGGGCCACCATCGACAGACCCGGCGAAGGGCTGATATTCCCCACCAGCCGCACCGCACACCAAGGGAAATCCTGCCCATAGGTCCAACCTCGGCGCGCCACTATTGCTCACCTTGCATGGCTGAGAGGGCGTAACGGGCTTGCTCCTGGGTAAAACCACGCCCCATCAGATATTTGAGCCACTTCAGGCGCAGTTTGAAGTCGGCAAAGTCGGTCGCCTTTGCCCGACGCGACAACAACGCAAGCGCCAGTTCGAACCAGTCGAGCTCGGGTTGATCCAGGGCCGCCTCGATCTGGGTGTCATCCAGCCCCTTGCGACGCAGGTCGAAGCGGATCCTGAGCGGACCATGGCCTTTGGCCGCACCGGCCCGCACCGCCATGGCACCGTAACGATCGTCATTGACCCAGCCATAGCCACGGCAATGGTCGAGTACAACGGCGACCACCTCCTCCTCGAATCCCTTCTGACGCAGGCGTCTGGCCAGCTCGGATTCAGCACTTTCGCGGCGGGCAAGACTGCGCATGGCAAAGGCGCGGGCGGCGGCGACCTGCTCTTCAAAGGTCAATTCGACGGGCTCGCCCGGCTCGTTCACTGATTCATCCACCATAAACAACAAGGCCGGGTATCAACCCGGCCTTTCCTCATTCCTTATTCGAACTCTTGTTCGTTTTCGGCTTCAAACTCGGCGTATTCGGCAGCCGTGGCCTTCTCCTCCACCGGCGCGGCGCCGGAGAGCAGCAGCTCGCGCAGCTTCACTTCCACCTCGGCAGCCAGTGCCTTGTTTTCGGAGAAGAGCTTCATCACGTTGGCTTTACCCTGGCCGATCTTCTCGCCGTTGTAGCTGTACCAGGCACCCGCCTTGTCGATCAGCTTGTGCTTGACGCCCAGGTCCACCAGCTCGCCCTCCTTGGAGATGCCGGCACCATAGAAGATCTGGAATTCAGCCTGCTTGAAGGGTGGCGCCACCTTGTTCTTCACTACCTTGACGCGGGTCTCGTTACCGACCACTTCGTCACCCTCCTTGATGGCGCCGGTACGACGGATGTCCAGGCGCACGGAAGCGTAGAACTTCAAAGCGTTACCACCGGTGGTGGTCTCCGGGCTGCCGAACATGACACCGATCTTCATCCGGATCTGGTTGATGAAGATGCACAGGCAGTTGGCGTTCTTGATGTTGGCGGTCAATTTACGCAGCGCCTGCGACATCAGACGAGCCTGCAGGCCGACGTGGGAGTCACCCATCTCCCCTTCGATTTCCGCTTTCGGGGTCAAGGCCGCCACGGAGTCGACGATGATGACGTCGACGGCATTGGAGCGCACCAGCATGTCGCAAATCTCCAGTGCCTGTTCACCGGTATCCGGCTGGGAGATGAGCAGGTCGTCGACGTTGACGCCCAGCTTGGCGGCATAGATAGGATCCAGTGCGTGCTCCGCATCGACGAAGGCACAGGTCTTGCCCTTCTTCTGGGCTTCGGCGATCACCTGCAGGGTCAGCGTAGTTTTACCGGACGATTCCGGACCGTAGATCTCGACGATACGACCGCACGGCAGACCACCGATCCCCAGCGCCACGTCCAGAGAGAGGGAGCCGGTGGAGATGGCTTCGATATCCATGGTCTTGCTGTCGCCCAGACGCATGATGGAGCCTTTGCCAAACTGCTTTTCGATCTGGCCCAGCGCAGCCGCCAGTGCCTTCTGTTTGTTCTGATCCATGCCAATCTCCGCTGGGAATCGTGAGTAAGAAGTGAAGTTGGGCTAAGTATACTGTTTATGTATACAGTATCAAGCCCAATTTATTTGAGCAGTGCCAGGAGTCCGGACAAGGCCTGTCTGACCGCCTGCTGGCGCACCTGATGGCGATCCCCATCGAAACGTGCGAGCAGGGAGTGGTGACGACCGGTACGATCTGCCCAGGCAAACCAGACAGTGCCGACCGGTTTCTCCTCGCTGCCACCACCAGGCCCGGCGATACCGCTGATGGCCACGCAGATACCCGCATCGGAGCGAGCCAGGCAGCCCCGGGTCATCTCCAGCACCACGGGTTCGCTGACGGCGCCGTGGCGCAACAGGCTGTCGATGCTAACGCCGAGCATCTGCTGTTTGGCTTCGTTGGTGTAGGTCACGAAACCGCGATCGAACCAGGCAGAGCTGCCGGCAGTATCCGTGATGGCAGTGGCAACCCCGCCGCCGGTACAGGATTCCGCCGTGGCGGCCAGCCAGCCTCTGGCCAGCAGTGCCTCGCCCAGTTCCCGGGATAAGCGGGAGATCTCTGCTTCAAGTCCCATCATCGCGTCCTCTTCCGGCCTCTTCCAGGCGAAATATGGCGCTCATTATGCAGTTGCCCCGCTCCTCGGGCAACCGACCCCGGGGCCACTGCGTCAGCAAGTTGTCGTCGCTTAAGCTCCAGTACATGGCTGCTCGTTATCATGTTCCAACACCGCCATGCATGCGGTTTCCATCCCATCAGACCAAGGAGAAAGCCGGATGATGCATCCGTTCAACGTCGCCATGACAGCCCTCGCAATGTGTATCGCCACCCATGCCTTTGCCACCGAGGGCACCGCCGAGCTGCAGAGCGAGACCACCCTGGCCCAGGAGCTGAACCTCTCCAGCGCCCAGGTGGAGCAGATCAAAGGGCTGCGCGAGCAGGCCACCAGGGAGCTGGGCTCAATCAAGCTCGATGCCATCGGCCAGGACGTCATCGTCAACATGATCAAGTCCGGCAAATGGGATGAAGTGGCGGCGAGGAAGCAGTTGCAGACCATCAGCGACGTACAGGCCGAGGCCCGCTACCATCGCGCCCACTACCTCTTCGAGGTGAGCCGGGTGCTGACGCCCGAGCAGAAAGCCAAGCTGCACGAGATGCTGAGCGGCGGCGAAGCCATGTACTGAGGGCGACACTCTCCCCGTCTCTCCCATCCCCGCATCCGTGCGGGGATGCTATTTCTCCTCCCCCATGCCTCTTTTCGGCCAGGCTCCCCCCAGACCACTCTAGTCAGCATCATCCGGATGCACAGATCCGCGACGGGATGCCGGCTTTGCCTCCAAGACGGAGATTCCTCCTCACCATCTTGCCTCGAGCATGTAGAATGGCCCCCAGATTCAGACCCATGACGGCAGACGTTTGCCCGCAAGAGCACCTTCTGGAATAGCACATGACAGCACAATACCAAGCGCCAGGCGCCAACTTGAGCGCCCACACCCCCATGATGCAGCAGTATCTGACTCTCAAGGCCGAAAACCCGGAGATCCTGCTGTTCTATCGCATGGGTGACTTCTACGAGCTCTTCTACGACGACGCCCGCAAGGCCTCCCAGCTGCTCGACATCTCCCTGACCAAGCGCGGCCAGTCGGCCGGCAGCCCCATCCCGATGGCCGGGGTGCCCTATCACGCCATCGAGGGGTATCTCGCCAAGCTGGTACAGCTCGGCGAATCGGCCGCCATCTGCGAGCAGGTGGGGGATCCCGCCACCAGCAAGGGGCCGGTGGAGCGCAAGGTCATTCGCATCATCACCCCGGGTACCGTCTCCGACGAGGCGCTGCTCAGCGAGCGGCAGGACAACCTGATCGCCGCCGTCTACCACGATGGCCGCCGCTTCGGTTACGGCACCATGGACATCGGCTCCGGTCGCTTCTTCATCAACCAGTTCGAGAAAGAGGAGACCCTGCTGGCGGAGCTGCAACGCACCAATCCGGCGGAGCTGCTCTACCCCGAATCGTTCGCCTTCCTGCACCATGTCGAGGGTCGCCGCGGTCTGCGCCGCCGCCCGGAGTGGGAGTTCGAGCTCGGCACCGCCCGCAAGCTCTTGTGCCAGCAGTTCGGCACCCAGGATCTGGTGGGCTTTGGGGTCGAACAGAGCGAGACCGCCCTGTGCGCCGCCGGCTGCCTGATGCAGTACGTGAAAGACACCCAGCGCACCGCCCTGCCCCACATTCGCAGCGTGCGCCTGGAGCAGCCCGATCATGCGGTCATCATGGATGCCGCCACCCGCCGCAATCTGGAGCTGACCCAGAATCTGGCCGGCGGTCACGACAATACCCTCTCCGCCGTGCTCGATTGCACCGCCACGCCGATGGGCAGCCGCCTGCTCAAGCGCTGGATCCACCAGCCGATCCGCGACCGGGTGATCCTCAAAGGTCGCCAGAGCACCATCAAGGAGCTCATCGAGCAGAACCTCTATGACGAGCTGGGGAGCCTGCTGCGCCAGGTCGGCGATGTGGAGCGGGTGCTGGCGCGCCTCGCCCTGCGCAGTGCCCGCCCGCGCGATCTGACCCGGCTGCGGCAGGCTTTTGCTCAGCTGCCCGAGTTGCAGCGTCTGCTGGCGGAGAGCGAGCACGAGGCGGTGCAGCAGCTGCGCGAGCGGGCAAGTACCTTCCCCGAGCTGTTCGACCTGCTGGAGCGTGCCGTGATGGAGGTGCCGCCGGTGCTCATCCGCGATGGCGGCGTCATCCGTGAAGGGTTCAATCAGGAGCTGGACGAGCTGCGGGATCTGGCCAATGGCGCCACCGCCAGCCTAGCCCGCATCGAGGAGCGGGAGAAGGCGCTCACCGGCATCAACACCCTCAAGGTGGGCTACAACAAGGTGCACGGCTTCTACATCGAGGTGAGCCGCGCCAACAGCCACCTGGTGCCGGCCCACTACATCCGCCGCCAGACGCTGAAAAACAACGAGCGCTACATCATCGATGAGCTGAAGAAGTACGAGGACAAAGTGCTCACCGCCCAGGCCCAGGCGCTGGCGCTGGAAAAACGTCTCTACGAAGAGCTGCTCGACGCCCTGCTGCCGCACCTCGGCGATCTGCAGGAGTCTGCTGCCGCACTGGCGGAGCTGGACGTGCTGGCCAACCTGGCCGAGCGGGCAGAGACCCTCGACTATCGCTGCCCCACACTCATCGACGAGGATCAGATCCTCATCGAGGCGGGCCGCCATCCGGTGGTGGAGCAGGTGATGACCGACCCCTTTATCGCC
Organism: Aeromonas sp. s6; assembly: GCF_040907815.1. Classification (NCBI taxonomy): domain Bacteria; kingdom Pseudomonadati; phylum Pseudomonadota; class Gammaproteobacteria; order Aeromonadales; family Aeromonadaceae; genus Aeromonas; species Aeromonas sp. s6. Next base: position 108,765 of record NZ_JBFOCN010000095.1, on the reverse strand, counting down.
AACCCGATACGGCTGGAGCGGGAGCGGCGGATGTTGATCATCACCGGCCCCAACATGGGCGGTAAATCGACCTACATGCGCCAGACCGCGCTCATCGTGCTGCTGGCCCATATCGGCGCATTCGTGCCCGCCGACAGCGCCCGCATCGGCCCCATCGACCGCATCTTCACCCGCATCGGGGCGTCGGATGATCTCGCCTCCGGCCGCTCCACCTTTATGGTGGAGATGACCGAAACCGCCAATATCCTCAACAACGCCACCGCCCGCAGTCTGGTGCTGATGGACGAGATTGGCCGCGGCACCAGCACCTACGACGGCCTCTCGCTGGCCTGGGCCTGCGCCGAGCAGCTGGCAAGCAAGATTGGCGCCTACACCCTGTTCGCCACTCACTACTTCGAGCTGACCCGCCTGCCCGAGCTGATGAGTGGGCTGGCCAACGTCCACCTGGATGCGGTGGAGCACGGCGACACCATCGCCTTCATGCACGCGGTGCAGGAAGGTGCGGCCAGCCGATCCTACGGCCTGCAGGTAGCGGCGCTGGCCGGGGTGCCGAAATCGGTGATCCACCAGGCCCGCCACAAACTGCACGAGCTGGAGAGTGCCACTCCGGTGGCCGCCGGCGAAAGCCGTCCGGCTCCGGTAACTCTCGCCCCGCAACCCCATCCTGTGGTGGAGGAGCTGGCAGCAGTTCGCCCGGACGAGCTGACCCCGCGCCAGGCCCTTGACCTGCTCTATCGACTCAAGCAGATGCTGTAGCTACCGACCGCCGAACAGGCATGAAAAAGGGGAACCGCGAGGTTCCCCTTTCGTTTGACCGAACCTGTCATCAGCCCGGACCGATGCGATCCATCAGGCTCAGATTGACCGACCCCGGATGGCGCTTGAGCTTCTGCCTGTATTCGAACTGGTGCTGGCTCTCCTGTTTGAGCCCCTGCATCAGGGAGTAGCACATGGCCAGCATGATGACCGAGAAGGGCAGCGCGGCGATGATGCTGGCGGCCTGCAGGGCGGCAAGCCCGCCGGAGACCAGCAGAATGGCCGCGACCAGCCCCTGCCCCAGTCCCCAGATGGCACGGTGCAGCACGGGGGGATCCTGGTCGCCGATGGAGAGCAGCGTCGTAATCACGAGCGTGCCCGAGTCGCTGGAGGTGATGAAGTAGGTGCAGATAAGCAGGGTCAGCACCCCCTTGGCAATCCAGCCGAAGGTCTCCCAGTGCAGCAGTTCCACCGTCTTGTAGAGCGCCATGGTGACATCCTGATTGACCGCTTCCACCACGCCGCCGCCACCGAACAGCTCCAGGTTCATGGCAGTCCCGCCGAACACGGTGAGCCAGAACATGCCGAGCAGGGAGGGCACCAGCAGAACACCGAGCACGAATTCACGAATCGTGCGGCCCTTGGAGATGCGGGCGATGAACATGCCGACAAAGGGTGCCCACGCGATCCACCAGCCCCAGTAAAATGCGGTCCAGCTAGACTGCCAGGCCGAGGTACCGTTGGCTTCGGTATTGGTCCAGAAGCTCAGCTTGACGATGTTCTGCAGGTAATCACCGATGTTCTGCACATAGGCGTTGAGTATGTAGGTGGTCGGCCCCAGCACCAGGAAGAGGCCCAGCACGAACACGCTCAACCAGATATTGAGTTCGGAGAGGATCTTCACCCCGCGCCCGACGCCGGAGATGGCCGACAGGGTGGCAATCAGGCTGATGCCACCGATGAGCCAGAGCTGGTTCGCTTGTGACACGCCCATGCCGAACATCTGATTGAGGCCGGTGTTCATCTGGGAAACTCCCAGCCCAAGGGAGGTCGCCACCCCGAACACGGTACCGAACACCGCCAGCACGTCGGCGGCATGGCCCCAGAAGCCGTAGATGCGATCGCCAAGAATGGGGTAGAGCACGGAGCGGATGGCCAGCGGCAACTTGCGCCGGTAGCTGAAGAAGGCCAGCGACAGGCCGACGATCACATAGATGGCCCAGGGGTGCAGACCCCAGTGGAAGAAGGTGAGGCGCATGGCGATCTGGGCCGCTTCCGGCGTCATACCTTCGGTGATGAAGGGGTTGCCCTGCAGGTGATACATGGGCTCGGCGATACTCCAGAACACCAGGCCTATGCCCATGCCTGCGCTGAACAGCATGGAAAACCAGGCAAAGTAGCCAAACTCCGGTACCTGGTCGTCGTCGCCCAGCCGGATGCTGCCAAAGCGGCTGAACATCAGGTAGACGGCGAAGAACAGGAACAGGGCGACCACCAGGATGTAATACCACTTGAAGCCAGCAATGATGGTGTCCTTGGCCCCGGTAAACCAGGTGCCTGCGGTATCCGGATCAAAGACGCCGAACAGCAGGAAGAGGGTCACGACGGTCAGGGCCGTCATGGCCATGGTGGGATTGAGGCCTTTCAAAAGCCCTTTGGTTGCTCGCATCGGGCCTCCTTAGTCGTTGTTGAAAAAGTCTTCACCCACGTGATCGCCGGCACCGCCGATGGCGCGATAGGCCAGACGACCTGCCACCTGCTCACGGTGATCCACCAGGGTCACCGACGGCTGGCCGTTCACTGCGTGGCGTTTGCCGAGGAAGATAGCCATGGGCACCCCCAGATTGGAGACACCGCTGGTGATCCAGAGGCGGTTGAAGTCATAGGAGCCACCGATGAACTCCAGCTGTGCCAGCCCATTGTCCAGACCCGCCAGATAAAAGTTCATGGCACTCTCGTCGGGGAAGAGGTGAACCAGCACATAGGCATAGCGCAGCTCATTGACCAACTCCTTTAGACTGAAAGAACCTGTGTTGCTGCAAGAGAGCGGCAGCTCACCATCGTAGTGGTGTACCTTGAGGTTGTTGGGGTCCTCGTCATAGGCAGGTTGATAACGCACAAATGCTGCGGTGTCCGGCAGTTCATAGCGAACTCTGACCACACGCAGGTCGGCAACCAGGGACTTGATATCCAGGTCGTCATGCATGATTTCACTCCTCAAATATCGGGTTGGAATGGGGCAATTGTCCGATAACCTAACACAATATTCATTAGAGCTAAAACCATTACATCAAAAACCATATTGACCTTGTTATGGATTAGGCGGAGAATTTCGCGCCTCTCCACAGCCCTGCGATGACCCAGACCCCATGGAAAAACATGATGAAGTGCTGATCGCCCTGCGCCAGATCATCCGTGCCATCGACATGCACTCCAAGCGCTTGATCAAGGAGGCCGGCCTGACCTCGCCTCAACTCCTGCTGCTCAAGGGCATCGACGAGCTTGGCCAGATCTCCATGCGCCAGTTGGCGGATCACACCAACATGAGCCAGGCCACCGCCACCACCATCATGGACCGGCTGGAGAGCCGCCAGCTGGTACAGCGCATTCGCAGCGAAACCGACAAACGCAAGGTGCATGCAACGCTCACTGACGCGGGACGCGCCCTGCTTGCCCAGGCTCCGACCCCCTTGCAGGAGAGTTTCATTCAACGTTTTCAGGCGCTGGAGAACTGGGAGCAAGGGTTGTTGCTCTCATCCCTGCAACGCATCTCCGCCATGATGAATGCCGACGGCATCGATGCCGCCCCCGTGCTGAGTGTCAGCCCCCTGACCGAAGAGCGGGCCTGAAATCCTGAAGTCCGTTTACATGTTTTCAGTTAACTTCTGGCACTCAGAACCCGATGTACCGCATCGGGGATTCTGCATTGCGAGGCCTAATGCGATCATTCTAGGTTATAACTACCCACCACCTTATGCACCATCTTCCTCGTCTACACCAGGTCCTACGGGCTTTGCTACAGCAACTCTCCTTTCAGTATCCCGTTCACCCGCTCTGCCAGCGCATTCTGATAACAGTCATACCCATCAGTCATCGAGTACTGTACTCCGTACCGTTCATACAGCGTCTGATTCAAGCCTGAGCAATACTGCACCCTGCCGTCCGAGTGATGGATAAACTCCCCGCTGCCACGCCGTTGCTTCAGTGCTCTGCGCCATCACAACCAACTCAGCATGCATCCCTTCGTGCACGTGATGCCCCGCTATCTTACGCGAGCAGGCATCCGTCACCAGGCTCAGGTAGAGTGGCCCGCTCTTTGCCGGCAGGTAAGTGATGTCGGCAACCAAGACCTGCCCTGGCGCCACCGCAGTGATTTTCACCGGGCCGGGTTTGAGCAAGTTGGGATGGCGATAGAAACGCTGAAAACTGTGGAGCGTCTTGTGATAGGCCCGTTTGGGCTGCACCAACAGACGGTGCTCGGCCAATATCCTAAACAGTCTGTCCCACCAGACCGTCAGCCCAGCATCGTCTTGGCCCTGCAGCAGATAATGCTACTTGTGGATGCCCACCCGTAGTGAACTTTGCGCACAAAGCTCACTACCTGCTGCCCTTGTGCATGACGCAGGTCGGCGACCCGATTGCGATTGTAGTCAGCCTAACGGTTTATTCCGAGGAACCAGCAAGCACTGAAGATGGTCAGCTTTTCGACATACCGCTGCGAGAGAGCTTACCAGGTCGTTTTTTACGATTGAGGCGCCTTCAAAGAACTGAGCCTCCAGGCTCATCTGCGCCAGCTACTCGAGCTCCTTGATACGCTGTTCAGACATTTGGTTGCCGGGATCAGGCATGATGTGATCCTGCCAGCTCTAATCGATGCTCCCTGGCTCCAACCCTGCAGACCATGCTTATGCAACCATACCAGAATGGTCGAATTGCCCTGAATGCCATATTGGAATTGTGTCTACTGGTAGGTGAGTTCACCTTTTTCAATCTGCTCGACCAGGGACAATTTAAACCTCAGTGAGTAATCGCGCTGTGTGCGTTTCACACCTTGTCCCATCGAGATCTCCATCTATTCGGGGAAGAAGGTATAAGCCATATTCAGGACGGGGACAATGGGAAAAGAAAAAGCCCAGCATTGCTGCTGGGCTTTTTATTTGGCTCCTCCTGCTGGGCTCGAACCAGCGACCTGCGGATTAACAGTCCGTCGCTCTACCGACTGAGCTAAGGAGGAATTATTCGTGGTGCCCAGAGACGGAATCGAACCGCCGACACGGGGATTTTCAATCCCCTGCTCTACCGACTGAGCTATCTGGGCAAATGGTGCCGGCTACCGGAATCGAACTGGTGACCTACTGATTACAAGTCAGTTGCTCTACCTACTGAGCTAAGCCGGCACACTTCAAACCATTGTGCATGAACACGTTTTTATTTCATGGCACCAAAATATGGTGCCCAGAGACGGAATCGAACCGCCGACACGGGGATTTTCAATCCCCTGCTCTACCGACTGAGCTATCTGGGCGTGGGCGCTATTAAACGGATTTTAGGGCAGGTGGTCAACGGGAAATTTCACTTTTCGTCTCGTTCGTCTCTTTTTTGCGCAGCATCATCCATTTTCATCACTTCTGCTGGCGGGACCGCTCCCCGGCGCCCCCAGAGGCGGGACTCCTCCCCCTTGAGCAGGCGGGTAATGTTCTCGTGATGACGGATCAGGATGAGACAGGAGAGCAGGGAGACCGGCAACGTGTATTCCGGTTTGAGCAGATAGGTAAAGAGCGGAGTCAGCAACACGGTCACGATGGACGCCAGTGACGAATAGCCGCTCACCAGCAGCACCAGCAGCCAGGTGGTGATGACGGCGCCCCCCATGGCAAAGCCGATGGGCAGCATGGTACCGAGGGCGGTGGCGACGCCCTTGCCGCCACGGAAGTGGAAGAAGAGGGGGTACATGTGGCCCAGACAGGCGGCCACCCCGATAAAGCCGAGGTAGACGGGCTTGATCTGCAGATACCAGGCGAGGTAGACGGGGGTCATCCCCTTGAGGACGTCGAGAAGCAGTACGATCAGCGCCGCCATCCGGCCGCCGAGGCGCAACACATTGGTCGCCCCCGGGTTGTGGGAACCATGGTCACGGGGATCCGGCAGACCCGTGATGCGGGAAACCAGCACGGCACTGGACAGCGAACCGCCCAGATAGGCCAGAATAATCATCAAAATCGTCAGGGCCGTCATCTTGGTCGTTTTTACCACGATATGAATGGGGTATGATGCGGGCCACATTCCCAGGCCCGGGCTTGCCCGAAAGCGTGTCGCCCAAACCGGCCGCCAGCGGCAATCTGCTTGCCGGGCCTGCATCCCTGCGCTGTTTTCACAGCCCATCAAGAGTAAAGAAGAAGTACTGTCATGGACAAGGTGTTTATTCGCGGACTCGAGGTTTTGACCACCATAGGGGTATATGAGTGGGAGAAGGGCATTCGCCAGAAGCTCTGTTTCGACCTCGAGATGGGGTTTGACAATCGCCCAGCCGCCGCAACCGACGATATCAATCTGGCGCTGGATTACGCCACCCTCTCTCGCAAGATCTGTGATCACGCCCAGGGCAAGATAGTGGAGCTGGTCGAGACCATGGCCGAGCAGGTCGCCGCCCTGGTGCTGGAAGACGAGCGGGTACAGTGGGTCAAGGTGACCCTGACCAAACCGGGTGCCGTGCCCAATGCGGCAGGCGTCGGGGTCGAGATCTTGCGCCATCGCACGCCGGCTGCGAGCGCCAACTGATGACCCGCATCTATATCAGTCTGGGATCCAACATCGAACGGGAACGCCATATCCGCGCCGGCCTCGATGCCCTGCACGCCGAATTCGGCGAGTTGCAGGTCTCCCGGGTATTCGAGAGCGAGGCAGTGGGCTTCAACGGCCGCCCCTTCTACAACCTGGTGGTGGGTGCCGATACCGAGCTGCCCCTGGCGACCCTGTGCCAGCGGCTGCGCGCCATGGAGTTCGCTCACGGCCGCGAACCGGATGCCAAGAAGTTCGCCCCGCGCACCCTGGATCTCGATCTGCTGCTCTACGGCGAGCTGGTCTGCGAGACACCGCTGGTGCTGCCGCGCGGCGAGATCCTCACCAACGCCTTCGTGCTCTGGCCGCTGGCGGAGCTGGCTCCCACATTCCGCCATCCCATCGATGGTCGCACCATCGGTGAGCTGTGGGCAGGTTACGACAAAGCCTCCCAGCGCCTTGACCCCATTCCCTTCCACTGGAAAGCGGGCGAATTGCAGCATCACTGAACGACAAGGGCACCCTCGGGTGCCCTTGTTGATGACTCCGCTGATGACGGATAAGAAACGGTGATTGGGCCTGCGCCGGTGCAAGTGGCAGGATGACCGCCATCACAGGAGAACCCCATGCCACTCGATGCCATTCACGACTTCAACCGTCAGTTGCTCACCGACCTGCCCCACCAGCGCTTCGAGCACGAACCCATCCTCGATTACGCCACCGACGAGCGGGTCAAGGCTCGCCTCGGCTGGCAGGCCGAGTTCAGCAAGACCCTTTTCCTCAAATTCAAGGATGGTCGCTTCGCCCTGCTGCTGACCCACAGGGACGGCCGGCTCGACAGCAAGGCGGTCAAGGCGGCGCTCGGTGCCAAACCCTCCATCTGCACCGCTGACGAGATGCAGACCGAGATTGGCTGCCTGCCGGGAGCCGTCTGCCCCTTCCTGCCACGCGCCGACATCCCCCTGCTGGTGGATCCCGTGCTCATGAATCACCATGCCTTTACCTGGACGCCGGGCCACCCCGAGCAGACTTTCCTGCTGGAGACCACCCACCTGGCCGGACTGCTGGCCCGATTACCCTGCGACGTGAGCTACCTGCCCGCCCCCTGAGCCTGGGACTCAGCGCTTTTCCCGCGCCAGCTGGGCGAAGATCAGCGCCGCCAGCATGGACATCAGGCCGATGCACAGATAGGTGAGGTGGAACCCCTCCAGCCAGCGGCCACTCTCCTCGGGCTGGCCGATGGAGAAGAGTCCCAGCAGGCTGGCGGCGATGGCCACCCCCAGGCTCATGGAGAGCTGCATCACCACCGACAGCAGACCGTTGCCGCTGCTGGCGTGCTCGCTGCTGAGATCCTGCAGGGTCAGGGTGTTCATGGCGGAAAATTGCAGGGAGTTGATGGCGCCAAAGACCGCCAGCCACACCAGCAGTACGCCGTGGGGCACCTGGTTGTCGATGAAATAGAAGCTCGCGATCATGGCCCCGAGCGCCAGGGTGTTGCCGATCAGGATGCGGCGATAACCGATGCGCGGAATGAGCTTGTTCACCAGCGTCTTGGTCAGCATGGCGCCGATCACCGTGGGGATCATGGTCATCCCCGCCTTGCTCGGGGAGAAGCCGAGCCCCAGTTGCAGGAAGAGCGGGGTGAGAAACGGCATGGCGCCGCTGCCGAGGCGGGCAAACAGATTGCCCCAGATACCGATGGCGAAGGTGGACGTCTTGAACAGCGCCAGACTGAACAGGGGCTGCTCCGCCGTGGCGGCATAGAGCCAGTAGCTCGCCATGGCGGCCAGACCGAACAATACCGCAAACAGGGCCCAGCCGGTTGAGATGCTGTGCTCCCCCAGGCCTTGCAGACCGACGGATACCAGCACCATGCCGACACTGAACAGCACAAACCCCTGCCAGTCAAACCTGGCGGTGTGCTGGCGAAGGTCGGGCATGAAGTGCCAGCTCGCCACGAAGCCGAGCAGGCCCACCGGCAGGTTGATGAGGAAGACCCAGTGCCAGCTCGCCACCTCCACCAGCCAGCCCCCCAGGGCCGGGCCGATGAGGGGGCCGAGCAGACCGGGGATGGTGACGAACGACATCACCCTCAGCAGCTCATGCTTGCTGTAGACCCGCAGCACCGCCAGACGCCCGATGGGCATCAGCAAGGCCCCCCCGACCCCTTGCAACACCCGGGCGATCACCAGCATGGGCAGGGTGTTGGCGATGGCACAGGCCAGGGAACCCAGAGTAAACAGCAGGATGGCGACCAGATAGACCCGGCGGGTGCCGAATCTGTCCGCCAACCAGCCGGAGGCGGGAATGAGCAGGGCCACCGTCAGCATGTAGGCGATGATGACGGACTGCATCTGCAGCGGACTCTCGCCCAGGGCCTCGGCCATGCTGGGCAGGGCGGTGTTGAGGATGGTGCCATCCAGTGTCTGCATGAAAAAACCGACCGCCGTCAGCCAGGGCAGCCATTTGCGCTGGGCGGGCGTCACCATCGGGGAGCTGTCAGGCATGGTTCTGTCTCTCCTCATCACATAAGAAAAGACCCGCACGAGCGCGGGTCATATCAGCATATCAGGCATCCGGCTGGCCGAGCATGGCCTTGAGGTGCTCTTCCAGGCTGGGTTCGGGGGCCTTGAGGGTCGAGAGGAACAACTGCTCTATGCCTACCCTGTCCTGGCTCTTCACGATGAACACCAGCCGGGACTGGGCCTTGCCTTCGGGCCACTCCCCCAGCGCCTGCAACGGATAGAGCTGGCCGTGCACGCCGTGGATCACCACGGGCTGGCTCTCCCCTTCCAGTTGCAATATCCCCTTGAGGCGCAGCAGGGCATCGCCGTATTGCGCCTGCACCGCATCGATGGCGGCCAGCAGGCGGGAGGGCTTGAGCGGCTCGCCGATGCGCAGGGAGAAACTTTCTATATTGCCGTGCTCGAAGCGGGTGGGCGCGACCGTCCCCACCTTGGCGGCAAACGGCGTCATCTTCGGCTGCATGGGCGAAGCCAGCCCCTGTTTCGGGGATTCGGTACGCAGCCAGGCCAGCAACTGGCGCACGTCGCGCCCCGCCGCCTCGTTGTAGGCGCCGAGCTTCTCCAGCACCGCGGGCGAGAGCACCCCATTGCTGACCCGCTGGATGGGGGCTGCCGGATTGAGGGCCGCCAGTTGGGGTTCCACCCTCGCAAGGGTCTCTTCGTCCACCAGGTCCCCCTTGCTCACCACCAGCAGATCCGCCAGCGCCACCTGTTTGACCGCCTCATATTGAGCGGCCAGCTGCTGCTCGATATGGCCGGCATCCACCACGGTGACGGTGCCATCGAAGCGGTAGCGCTGGGCGATAAAGCCCTCTTCCCTCAACGTGAACAGCACGGGGGCCGGATCGGCCAGACCCGTGGTCTCGATAATCAGCCGTTTGAAGGGTTTGATTTTCCGTTGGATGGCCTTCATGAAAAGCCCCTGCAGCGCCTCCACCAGGGAGCCCTGCACCGAGCAGCAGATGCAGCCGGAATCGAGCAGCACCACCTGCTCGTCCACCTGCTGTACCAGATGGTGATCCAGCCCCACGGAGCCGAACTCATTGATGAGCACGGCGCACTCCCCGAGCTCGGGCTGCTTGACCCAGTGGTTGAGCAAGGTGGTCTTGCCGCTGCCGAGAAAACCGGTCAGCAGGGTCACGGGGATGCGGGTGTCTTGCATGTCTGTCATCGGGTTGCCCCCCCTCTGATCGGCAGGAGGATGAGTAAGCGAGTGTCTTGCATATCGGTCATGTCAGATCCTTACCGGTTGGCGAACAGGTCGCCGAGCCAGCGGTTTTCGAAACGGCCATGGGGGTCAAGCTCCCGCTTCAGGGCCAGGAAGTCGTGCCAGCGCGGCAACAGGGCCGGGAAGTCGTAGAGGTCCATCGCCAGGTGCTTGCCGAAATGGGGAATGCCGCCGAGGGGCACCAGCAGTTGCTGCAACTCGCGCATCTGCTCCATGGAGCCCCCGACAAAGGTCCCGTCCGCCGCCAGATAGACCAAAAAACCTATCCAGCACACCGACTTGTCATGGGCGGCACTGAGCCAGGCCACGGAGGGACCGGTGCAGCGCAGGATGAAGGGGTAGTGCAGCACGCCGGGGTTCGCCTCCTGCCATGCCTGCAGGATTGAAAGGGCCTCCCCCATGCGTTCGAGGGGCACGGCCACCTCGCAGTTGATCTGGGGCGCCGGGATCCCCTTGCAGAGGATCTGGTAGACGTTGCCCACCAGATCCGAGGCGTCCTTGAAGCGGCGCACCGTCTCGAAGTGCTCGCCTGCCCTGGCCTCGTCCTTGGTGTCTCTGGCCATCTTCTGCAGGGTCGCGTCTATGGTGGCATTGAGCGCCAGGTTCATGCGCTCGTCCATGTCTCCCTCCAGCACCAGCGGCTCGCTGCCCCCAGCGCGGTAGCGGGCCACCTCGTCATCGGAGGCGGGATCCACCAGCCAGATGTGGCTCTCGCCGGTCCAGGCGAACCACCAGCTCTTCACGAAGGCGTGCTCCCGGTTGAGGCGCTCGTTGTGTTCCAGCAGGAAGGGGTAGTCGGTGGTGAACTTGGTGCAGCGCATGATGCGGTTGGGCACAGTGTTGAGGGTCACATCCAGCAGGATGCCGAGCATCCCCATGCCCATCACGAAGGCGCCGAAGCGCGGATCGGTGCGATCCACACGGATGATGTCGCCGCTCGCCAGCATCACGGTCAGGGCAGCCACCGCATCGCACAGGGCGGACTGGTGCAGTCCCTGCCCATGGGTGCCGGTGCTGAGCGCACCGCCCAGGGTCTGGATGCCGATGACGCCGGGGGACGCCGGCAGCATGCGATCCATGGCGATGAGGTCGGCATAGACGGTATCAAGCGGCGTCCCCGCCAGGTAGGTCACCGTATCGGCAGTCTTGTCCAGCTGGCCGCGCAGGTGGTGCAGGTCCACCAGCAGCGCCTGGCTGCCTTCGGCGTAGACGCTGTGGATGGGTTCGAAAGAGAGGCCGGAGCCGATGAGCCGCAGCTTGCGCTCGGGGTATTCCCGCAGCAATTGCTGCAGCTCGTCACGGGTCGTCGGGCGCCACACCTGATCAAGGGCGCCGAGGGGGTTGGTTCTGGACCAGTTGAACAGCACCTCCCGATTGCCAATCGCCTTGATGCTGTGAAATGCCTGGAACCTGACCGTCATACCGCGCCTCATCTGACTTCAAAATGAGCGCCAATTCTACCGAAAAGTGGCTGCCAAGGCATGAAAAACAAGACCCTATAGTCGGGGGTGGATAGGGGGAGCGCCCCTCCCCGCCTCAGCGCGTCTGCTGGGTCAATGCCAGCAACATGCCGAATCCCACCAGCAGGCCCCCGAACACCCGATCGATCCAGTGGCGTACCGCCAGCAGTCGGTCCCGCACCGCAGGGGTGGAGAAGAAGAGCGCCACCGCACCAAACCAGAGGGCGTGCGCCAGCGCGATGAAGGCGCCATAGCCGATCTGGACCGCCAGCGGCGTCTGCGGCTGCACCACCTGCATGAAGAGGCTGACGATGAAGATGGTCGTCTTGGGATTGAGCACATTGGTCAGAAATCCGATGCGCAGCGCACCCGGACTGGAGAGGGCAGGCTGACAGATGCTCTCTTCATCGGCAGCCGGTTTGGCCCGCAGCATCTTGATGCCGAGGAAAATGAGATAGGCGGCCCCTGCCAGCTTGATGAGGTTGAACAGCCAGAGGGATTGCTGGATCAGCAGGCCCACCCCCAGCAGGGTGTAGGTCACGTGCACGCAGACCCCGGCCGCGATGCCGATCGCCGTCAACACGCCGGTGCGGCGCGAGAGCAGCAGGCTGTTGCGCGACACCATGGCAAAGTCGGGTCCGGGGCTGATGACGGCAAAGAGGGTAATGGCGACAACGGCTAACAGTTCGGTCATGAAAAGAGTCCTGATTAGAGGGGATATCGGCTATTTTATTTGCCAATAACACCAATAACGAACGATGATTTCTGACATGAATGGTGAAAAAAACTCACAAAAAGCCCTCTCGCTTCCCTCCCTTACCGCCCTGCGCTGTTTCGAGGTGGCGGCCCGCACCGAGCATTTCGGCCGCGCCGCCGATGAACTGCATCTCACCCATGGCGCCATCAGCCGGGCGGTACGACTGCTCGAGGAGGATCTGGGGGTCATGCTGTTCGATCGGCGCCAGCGCCGGGTCTTTCTGACCGACGCGGGTGAACGGTTCTATCAGGCGGTCAGAGAGGGGTTGGGCAGCATCCGCCAGACGGCGCAGGCCCTGCGCCAGCAGAGCCGCCCTCAATCACTGGTGCTCTCCTGCGAACCCACCCTTCTGATGCGCTGGCTGATCCCGCGCTGGCCCGCCTTCCAGGCTCTGCACCCGGAGCTGGACGTACACCTGATGGCGGGCGGCGGCGCCCTCAGCTTTGGCAGCGGCATCGATCTCGCCATCCGGCGCAACGACTTTCACTGGCCTGCCGAGCTCTACAGCCAGTTGCTGTTCGAAGAGCGGACCGGCCCTGTCTGCCCGCCGGGCAAGGTGGCGCACTTCTTTGAATCCAGGGGGGATGTGCAGGCCCTCAGGCCAACGGCCCCCCGTCTGCACACCAAGACCCGTCCGGGCGCCTGGCTGGAGTGGCAGCAGCACGCAGGTATGTCCGCCGACGAGGAGGTGCCGGGTCAGACCTTCGAGCACTTCTATTTCAGCCTGCAGGCGGCAGTCGCCGGGCTGGGAGTCGCCATCGGCCCCTACCGCCAGGTGTGCGACGATATCGAGGCCGGCCTGCTGGTGGCACCGCTCGGCTTCGTCCCCGACGGCACCGGCTATCACCTGCTCGCCCCCGCCCCTCCCGAACCCGGCAGCCCCCACGACATCCTGGTGAACTGGCTGCACAGCCTGGTGGGCGCGGCCTAGCCCTGGGCGGTGCGCCCGGCGGCGACCTGTATCTCTCCCGCCGTCAGCTCCCGGCAGAACTGGCGTATCGGCATGGGGCGGGCAAACAGGTATCCCTGCAGATACTGGACCCCCTTGCCTCTCAGATAGGCGGCCTGCTGCTCCGTCTCTACCCCTTCGGCCACCAGGGACAACCCCAGCCGTCCCCCAAGGTCGATGACGTTGTCCACGATGTGCTCGGAGAGGGACTCCGTCCCGATACGGCCGATAAAGGAGCGGTCGATCTTGAGATAGTCCACGTGGAATTGCTGCAGATAGATGAGGCTGGAGTGGCCGGTGCCAAAGTCATCGATGGCGAGCTGCACCCCCATCTCGTCGAGCTGGCGAAACAGGGAGAGGGTCTGCGGGCTGGTCACCAGCAGCTCCCGCTCCGTGAGCTCCAGCACCAGCACCACCCGTCCCGGAACGAAATGGCCGAGGAAGTCGCGGCACTCCGCCACCAGGGAGAGGTCCCGGCAGTGGATGGCACTGATGTTGAAGCTGATGTGAAATGCCTCGGGCAACTGCTCCTGTACCGGGTGGAGTGTCTTGGCCACCGTCTTCATCAGGTTGACCGTCATGGGCACGATCAGGCCAGACTCTTCCGCCTGGGGGATGAAGAGATCGGGGCGGATCAGCCCCTCGGTGGCATGTTGCCAGCGCATCAGTACCTCGGCTCCCACCATCTTGCCGCCCTTGCTGGCGATCAGCGGTTGCAGATAGGGGACAAACTCCCTGGCTCGCAGCCCGCGTCTCAGCTCGTCCGTCAGGGCCCCCGGCCGCCCAAGCAGCCACCACACCAGCAGTGAGAGCACCAGCGAACTGGCTCCCAGCCAGATCAGCTGCAGATGGCGAGCCTCCCACAGGGCACGCCAGTAGATCGGCATGGCATAACCGGCGTGGATGGTGAAGGGGTAACGCTGGGAGGCGAGTATCAGGGCAAACTTGCTGTGCAGTTTCGGCGGATCGCTTTGGAAGTGGCCGGACTCATCGAGCCAGGCGGACCCCACCTGCAAGAACAGCTCGCTGGGATCGCTGCTCAGGGTGAGCATGAAACTGAGCTGGCTGCTGTCAATGGCGCTCAGTGCCGCATCACGCCCCCGCTCCTGACGCACCACCAGCAAGGGGTGATTCTTGCGCACCAGGTTACCGCTCATCAGCAGCAACTTGCGATCCGTGTAGCGGGAGCCGTCATCCACTTCCCTGGCAGGCCCGAACAGCGAGGTGCAGTTGATGATCCCCTGTCGCACCAGATTGATGGAGCGCAGGAACGGCTCCAGCGCCACCCGCTTGCGCAGCAGCAACAGGTTGTCGCTGCAGGAGCGACCGGCCAGCGGCAATACCTCGAGGTTGGCCCGCTCGGCCTGATCCAGCATGCGCTCCAGCAAGGTTCTGGCCTTGCTGGCTGACGCACTGGCATCGTTTTTCAGCTCCTGCTCGTAGCTGTCATGCACCATCCACCCTCCCACCACCAGGGGCAGGGCCAACACCAGCAGGGCACAACCAAGGCGCCACTTCATGCGGGCCAGATCAATCCGGAACAGAAACATAGCAACCACGCCGCAATGCGCGGGCCCGCTTCGCAGGTACCGCGGTATAAAAATGCCCACCAGGAAGCGGTGGGGCCATCATGGCCAGACAACGAAAGCGCAACGCGCGTACCAGGCAAATCGACGACGCCGTTGCTGGGCATGGCGGGTCATTATCGCGCAGCCCCCTGAAATGGAAAATGCCGCGTCGAGACGCGGCATTGTTATTTTCAGTGGTCAGACCGGCGAGTCTCAGACCGCTTGCTGCAGGATCACCGCATCGGCCTTCTTGGTGTAGGAGGCGATCTCGTTGAAGTTCAGGTAGCGGTAGGTGTCGGCCGCAGTGGCGTCCAGGGTCTTGGCGTACTGCAGATACTCTTCCACGGTCGGGATCTTGCCGATGATGGCGGCAACCGCGGCCAGCTCCGCAGAAGCCAGATAGACGTTGGCACCCTTGCCCAGACGGTTCGGGAAGTTGCGGGTGGAGGTGGAGACCACGGAGGCCCCTTCCGCCACGCGCGCCTGGTTGCCCATACAGAGGGAACAGCCGGGTATTTCGATGCGAGCACCGACCCGACCAAAGATGCCGTAGTAGCCCTCTTCGGTCAGCTGATCCTTGTCCATCTTGGTGGGGGGGGCGATCCACATGCGGGTCGGCAGCTCGCCCTGGTACTTCTCGAGCAGCTTGCCGGCAGCGCGGAAGTGGCCGATGTTGGTCATGCAGGAACCGATGAACACCTCGTCAATCTTGTCACCCGCCACGTCGCTCAGCAGACGGGCGTCGTCCGGATCGTTCGGCGCACACAGGATAGGTTCCTTGATGGTGGCCAGGTCGATCTCGATGATTTCGGCGTACTCGGCGTCCTTGTCCGCTTCCATCAGTACCGGGTTGGCCAGCCACTCTTCCATCCCCTTGATGCGGCGGGTGATGGTGCGCACGTCGCCGTAGCCTTCAGAGAGCATCCACTTCAGCATCACAATGTTGGACTTCAGATACTCGATGATCGGCTCTTTATCCAGCTTGATGGTGCAACCGGCGGCGGAACGCTCGGCGCTGGCGTCCGCCAGCTCGAATGCCTGCTCCACTTTGAGGGTCGGCAGACCTTCGATCTCGAGGATGCGGCCGGAGAAGATGTTCTTCTTGCCCGCTTTCTCGACGGTCAGCAACCCTTTCTGGATGGCAGCGTAGGGGATGGCATGGACCAGATCACGCAGGGTGATGCCCGGCTGCAGCTCGCCCTTGAAGCGCACCAGCACGGATTCCGGCATGTCCAGCGGCATCACGCCGGTGGCGGCGGCGAAGGCCACGAGGCCGGAGCCCGCCGGGAAGGAGATACCAATGGGGAAACGGGTGTGGGAGTCACCACCGGTACCCACGGTATCCGGCAGCAGCATGCGGTTCAGCCAGGAGTGGATGACGCCGTCACCCGGACGCAGAGAGACACCGCCGCGGTTCATGATGAAGTCCGGCAGGGTGTGGTGAGTCTGTACGTCGATGGGCTTCGGATAAGCGGCGGTGTGGCAGAAGGACTGCATGGTCAGATCGGCGGAGAAACCGAGGCAGGCGAGATCTTTCAGCTCGTCGCGGGTCATGGGGCCCGTGGTGTCCTGGGAGCCGACCGTGGTCATCTTGGGTTCGCAGTAGGTGCCCGGGCGAATGCCCTTCACGCCGCACGCCTTGCCCACCATCTTCTGGGCCAGGGTGAAGCCTTTGCCGGTGTCGGCAACAGGCTGCGGACGACGGAACACGGTGGAGAACGGCAGACCCAGCGCTTCGCGGGCCTTGTCGGTCAGGCCGCGGCCGATGATCAGCGGAATGCGGCCACCGGCGCGCACTTCGTCGATCAGCACGTCGGTTTTCAGTTCAAACTGGGCCAGCACCTGGTCGGTGCCGTGCTTGCAGATCTTGCCCTGGTACGGGTAGATGTCGATGACATCGCCCATCTCCAGTTTGGAGACGTCCACTTCGATGGGCAGGGCGCCGGCATCTTCCATGGTGTTGAAGAAGATGGGGGCAATCTTGCCGCCGAGGCAAACGCCGCCGGCACGCTTGTTCGGCACGAACGGAATGTCGTCGCCCATAAACCAGAGCACGGAGTTGGTGGCGGATTTACGGGAAGAGCCGGTACCGACCACGTCACCCACGTAGGCCAGCGGGAAACCTTTCTCTTTCAGGGCATCGATGGTCTTGATGGGGCCGATGACGCCATCCTTGTCCGGGGTGATGCCGGGACGAGCGTTCTTCAGCATCGCCAGGGCGTGCAGCGGAATGTCCGGGCGGGACCAGGCGTCCGGCGCCGGCGACAGATCGTCGGTGTTGGTTTCGCCGGTCACCTTGAACACGGTGACGGTGATCTTCTCGGCCAGGGCCGGGCGGTTCAGGAACCACTCGGCGTCGGTCCAGGATTGCAGCACCTGCTTGGCGTGGGCATTGCCCGCCTTGGCCTTCTCTTCCACGTCGTGGAAGGAGTCGAACATCAGCAGGGTGTGGGAAAGGCCCTTGGCGGCAAGAGGAGCCAGGGTCGCATCGTCCAGCAGGTCGATCAGCGGCTGAATGTTGTAACCACCCTGCATGGTACCGAGCAGCTCGACGGCTTCGGCGGCAGTCAGGATGGGGGAATGGGCCTCGCCCTTGGCGACGGCAGTGAGGAAGCCAGCTTTCACATAGGCCGCTTCATCAACACCCGGGGGAATGCGGGAGGACAACAGTTCTTTCAGAAAGTCCTGTTCGCCGGCGGGCGGATTCTTGATCAGCTCAACCAGGGCGGCGACCTGCTCTGCGTCCAGAGGTTTGGCAACCACGCCTTCGGCGGCACGTTCTGCGACGTGTTTACGGTATGTTTCAAGCACGACTAATTCCTCTTTGGTCTTTTTTTTGGGGTTCGCCCAAGCTCGCGGCGATCGTCCTTGCGGGACACCCGTAGGGTGCCCCCCACTATATAAGTTTTAACGACTAATTAAAATCCAAACCCTGTGCAGTTATTCATCAAACCAGCATAACCATATAAACCCATTAGGTTTTTTTAGAGTGACAAGCCGCCCACCCAAGGTGAGTTAACAAAAAGGCAGCATTTCGCCCTTATTGGAACGTAGTGCCTAATTGCAGATAGAACATGTCGTGTCCCCCCTCCGCCACGCCATAGCCGAGGAAGATGGGACCGAGGAAACTCTCCACCCCCATATAGAGGGAACCCGAGGTATAGGAGGATTCGATACTGATGTCCTCTCCCTTGTCCCAGACCCCCCCTTGCTCGAGGGAGCCCCCGAGGAACAGGGGCGCCTTGAAGGCACCGAAGTCGTTGTCCGCCACCCGGTAGATGTAGCGCAATCCGCCGAACAGGCTGTAGCGACCGCTCAACTGGTAATGCTGGAAGCCGGACATGCGGAACAGCCCCCCCAGATCCTGCACGAACAGCGGTACCGTCTCCTGGGAGCTTGAGCCGCCCCCTTCCAGCATCAGGTTGAGGCTGTGCCTGTCCCAGGACCAGGGCTTGATCATCACCAGCCGGTAATTCACCCCCTCGGCCTGCTCGGAGGGGCCGTCCGAGGGGTCCAGATCGACGTAGGAGTAGCCCCCCTTGATGTCCCAGTAGACCCCCTGATAGGGGAAGTAGCGGCTGTCGAGAGTGTCGTGCTCGAAGCGGATGTAGGGTCCCCAGGCGGAGGCATCGGCATCCGCGTTGGTGAGGTTCTGGATCTCCACGCTGCCGATCTTGCCCTCCAGCCCAAGGGAGAAGCGGCTCCAGGGCTGGCGATTCCAGCCGACGGCAAGATCCACGCTGGTGAAGCTGTACTCGGAGTCCAGATAGCTGACCCCGGACGACGACCTGCTCTCTTCCGGGAAGAAGACGCGTCGCTGGGTCTTGTCGTAGGCCAGGCTCGTCTCGCCGAAGTAGGTCTGGGAGGGCTCCAGCGGGGTGTAGAAGTCGGTCTTGAGGTGCTTGGCGGTCCCGAGGGACGCCTCGGTCAGCCACTCGCCTCCCCAGTCGTTGACGTTGGTGAGGGTGTAGGACATGCCGACGTTGTAGTTGGAGCTGCTCTCGAAGTCATCGGAGAAGCCGAGCTGGAAGTTGAGATAACCCGGCCCCCAGTTCTTCTCGCTGGCGTCCACCACCAGCACGTTCTCCCCGTCCCGCTCCTCCACCTCGTAGGTGATGCGATCGAACGACTCCAGGGCGTAGAGGCGACGGATCCCCGCCTCCAGGCTCTCGTAGGTCTGCACCTTGTCCGGACGCACGTTCAGCATGGCCCGCACCGTGTCGTCGGAGAGGCGCGACTTGTTGATGATCTCCACCTTGTCGATGTAGTAGGCGGGCTGGCCGCTGCGCTCGGCGCGCCGGCTCAGCTTGCCGTTGCGATAGTCGGCGTAGGCGGCGGGCGAGAGAGAGAGTGCATCGAGCCGGGCCGCTGCACTGTTGGCGACCGCCTCCCCGATCTTGATCCCCTCCGGCATCAGGGCGAAGTCGGCGATCCCCATGTTGCCGAACTCGGGGGTCAGCAGGATGTCCCTGGGGCCGAGCAGCGCCTTCTGCTTTTCGGTCCCCACCTGGGTCATGTAGGTGGTGAGCTGATCGATCATGGCCAATCCCGACTTGAGGGACTCCCGGGTACGCAGCTTGGCGCTGATGTCCACCGCGATCACCACGTCGGCCCCCATGGCCTTGGCCACGTCCACCGGCATGTTGTTGACCGTGCCACCATCGGCCAGGATGCGGCCGTCCCACTCCACCGGCTTGAGGGCACCGGGAATGGACATGGAGGCCTGCATTGCCTTGGCGAGGCTGCCGTGATCCAGCACGAAGGGGGTCACCGTCTCCATGTCGGTCGCCACCGCGCGATAGGGGATAGGCAGGTTGTCGAAACTCTTTTGCGCCGGCAGGTTGGAGGTGGCGTGGCGCAGCAGGCTGGCCATGGACTGTCCCTGGAAGAAGCCGTGCGGCAGCTGGGTCTGGTCACCGTTGACCCCGATGTCGGTGCGCAGCTGGTACTTCTCGGTCTGCTGCTTCTTGCGCAGGGATAGCTCGTCGCGCCCCACCTTGTCCTGATAGCCCTTGTTCCAGTCGATGGCCAGCGTCGTGCGCTCCACCTCCTCGGCGCTGAGCCCCATGGCATACATGCCCGCCACATAGGAGCCCATGCTGGTCCCGACGATGATGTCCACCGGGATGTGCTTTGCCTCCAGCACCTTGAGCACCCCGATATGGGCCGACCCCTTGGCCCCGCCGCCGCTCAGTACCAGGGCGATCCTCGGACGCTCCATCTTGGTTGCCCCCGGGTTTCTGGCCGAAGGCGCGGGATCATTGGCTCCGGCCGCCGCCATGAACGGCAGGGTCGCCAGCAGGAGCACGAGCAGGTGGGTCCATCCCCGATGAAAGATGCGCATATGAGAGTCCATAAATCCGGTGCGAGTCGAGCGGGCAGGCCGCCAGTCAGGTGCAGCCTACTATAAGTGCAAGCACTTTAACCGCAAGCCGGGGTGCTGGCGAGGGGTCGCCCCGCTTGCGACGATGTCTCGGCAAAATCGGGCGCCAATCCAGCCCAATCCGGGTGTGAGCGCAAACGTTAATCGACAATAAAGGCTCCCGCCGCCTCAAGAGCGCGCCAAATCAGCCGCTATTATGAGTTCAACCCTGGTTCACACTTCCGAGTCACCCTTATGTTCGCAAGCCTGACACTGAAACAGAAAATTCTGGCCACCGTCATCCTCGCCGTGGCCCTCTCCTGCCTGCTGGTGGGCTATTTCAGCCAGCGTTCTGCCCAGCAGCTGATCGAGGACCGCATGTTCGAGCAGGAGCTGCCCAACCTGACCCAGCGCATCGGCAAGGAGATCGAAAAGGATCTCACTTCGGTCGCCAATGCCGCCAGACAGCTTGCCAACGACCGCTTCGTGCTGGACTGGGTCGAGCGCGGCATGCCCAAGGAGCAGGAGTCCATCCTCATCAACCAGCTCAAGGACATGACGAGCCAGTATGGTCTGGTCACCGCCTCCTTCGCCGATCGTCAGAGTGCCGCCTACTACAACCAGGACGGTTTTCTGCGCATCCTGAACCACGAGCAGGACAACTGGTTCTATGACTACACCAAGAGCCGCCAGGATCTGATGCTTAGCATCTTTCGGGAGAGCAACGGCGAGGTGAAACTGTTCGTCAACTTCCAGCAACTCGACGGACGCGGCCTCGCCGGCCTCGCCAAATCCCTCGACAGCATGGTCAGCATGCTCGCCAACTTCCGCATCGGCGACAGCGGCTTCGTCTTCATGACAGACGGCAGCGGCAAGGTGAAGCTGCACCCCGACGCCGCCCGCATCGATCGGGACAACCTGACCCAGCTGGCCAGCGGCAGTAGCACCAACCTGCTCAACAAGCAGCCCTTTGCCGCCACCCATGCCGAGGTCGACGGCCAGCCAGTAATCCTGGCCAGCAGCTACATCCCCCTGCTCGACTGGTATCTGGTGGCCCAGGTGCCGGAGGCCGAGATTTATGCCGAACTGGACAGAGCGCGCCTGCACATGGTGCTGGTCAGCCTGGCCATCGCCGTCGGCATGGGGCTGCTCGGCGTTCTCCTGGCGGGCTCCGTGAGCCGCCCCCTCAACGAACTGGCCCGCCTGTTCCGCGAACTCGGCAGCGGTGATGGCGACCTCACCCATCGCCTCAAGGTCGATGGCCGTGACGAACTGGCCCAGGTGGCGACCGGCTTCAACAACTTTGTCGCCAAGATCCACGGCTCCATCGAACAGGTGGCGAGCAACTCCCGCCAGCTCGCCGCCACCGCCAACGAGGTGGCAGCCAAAGCCCAGCTCACCCAGCACAACTGCACCGCCCAGCGGGATCGCACCGTCCAGGTCGCCACCGCCATCCACGAGATGGGGGCCACCGTCACCGAGATCGCCGGCAATGCGTCTCTCGCCGCCGACGTCGCCAAGCAGGCCAACGAGCAGGCCGATGCGGGGGCCCAGGTCGTCGCCCAGGCCCGTCACGGCATCGTCGGCCTCTCCGGTGAAATCGAACAGGTCGCCGGGGTCATCGAGTCCCTGGCGAGCCAGACCGACTCCATCGGCAGCATCCTCGACACCATCCGCAGCATCTCGGAGCAGACCAACCTGCTGGCCCTCAACGCCGCCATCGAGGCCGCCCGCGCCGGCGAGCAGGGCCGAGGCTTCGCCGTGGTGGCCGACGAGGTGCGCAACCTCGCCAGCCGCTCCGCCGCCTCCACCGCCGAGATCCAGGGCATGATCAACAGCCTCCAGGAGCAGAGCGCCCGCGCCGTCAGCGCCATGGCCCAGGGCCGCAACCAGAGCCTGCGGGTGGTGACCCAGGCCGACGAGGCCAACGGCGCCCTCGACCAGATCACCGGACACATCACCCAGATCAGCGACATGAACATCCAGGTCGCCACCGCCACCGAAGAGCAGTCGAGCGTGGTGGGCGAACTCAACCGCAACGTGGAGGACATCAACCAGCTCACCATGGAGACCGCCGACATCGCCCATCACCTGACTGAGTCGAGCCGCAACCTGCAGCACCTCTCCGGTGAGCTCGACAAGCTGGTCGGCAACTTCCGCCTCTGAGCGTCCGGCACCTCTTCCTGACCCGCACCAGGGCGCTTCGGCGCCCTTCTTCATGACCACGGCAAGCCGTGACGCACGGGGGATACGTCGTCTCCCACCGCCCTGCCACATGCCTCATAATCAGGAAAACGCGAGGAGGTATGATGGGCAAGCTGGTCGTGATGATAGTGCTGGGGGTGCTGCTCAGTGCCTGCAGCAGCGGGCCCGTGCGGGTGCACGGGGCCGATGTGAGCGTGGACGATACCCGGATCCGGGTCAGTGATGGGGATCGCGGAGGCGACGGTACCTTCTGCCCACCGGGACAGGCCAAGAAGGGGCGCTGCTGACCGCTGGGTGCCGAAAGACAGACAACAAAAAGCCGCTCCATGGAGCGGCTTTTCTTATGAAACGGGCAGAAGATTATTTTTTCTTCTTGGCCTTGGCGTTCGGCAGGTCGGTGATGGAGCCTTCGAACACTTCGGCAGCCAGACCCACGGACTCGTGCAGAGTCGGGTGAGCGTGGATGGTCAGCGCGATGTCTTCAGCGTCGGCACCCATCTCGATGGCCAGACCGATTTCACCCAGCAGTTCACCGCCGTTGGTACCCACGATGGCACCACCGATGACGCGGCCGCTCTCCTTGTCGAAGATCAGCTTGGTCATGCCGTCGGAGCAGTCGGACGCGATGGCGCGACCGGAAGCAGCCCACGGGAAGGTGGCGACTTCGAAGTTCAGACCCTGTTGCTTGGCTTCCTTCTCGGTCAGACCCACCCAGGCCATCTCAGGCTCGGTATAGGCGATGGACGGGATCACTTTCGGGTCGAAGTAGTGCTTCTTGCCGGCGATGACTTCGGCCGCCACGTGGCCTTCGTGTACACCCTTGTGGGCCAGCATGGGCTGACCGACGATGTCGCCGATGGCGTGGATGTGGGCCACGTTGGTACGCAGCTGCTTGTCGACTTCGATGAAACCGCGCTCGTTGACGGCAACACCAGCCTTCTCGGCATCCAGCATCTTGCCGTTCGGCACACGGCCTACGGCAACCAGCACGTTGTCGTAGCGAACCGGCTCGGCCGGGGCGTGCTTGCCTTCGTAGGAGACGTACAGGCCGTCTTCACGGGCTTCAACGGCGGTAACCTTGGTCTCCAGCATGATGTTGAATTTCTTGGCAACGCGCTTGGTGTAGATCTTGACGATGTCTTTGTCGGCAGCCGGTACCAGCTGGTCGGCAAACTCCACCACGTCGATCTCGGAACCCAGGGAGGAGTACACGGTACCCATCTCCAGACCGATGATGCCGCCACCGATGACCAGCAGCTTGCCAGGAACGGTCGTCAGCTCCAGCGCATCGGTAGAGTCCCATACGCGGGGGTCGTCATGGGGGATGAACGGCAGCTTCACCGGACGGGAACCGGCGGCGATGATGGCGTTGTCGAAGGTGACGGTGGTCTTGCCGTCGGCACCTTCCACTTCCAGGGTGTTCGGACCGGTGAACTTGCCGAAACCGTTAACAACCTGGACTTTACGCATCTTGGCCATGCCAGCCAGACCGCCGGTCAGCTGGTTGATGACCTTCTCTTTCCACAGACGCACCTTGTCGATGTCGGTCTGCGGGGCACCGAAGACGATGCCGTGCTCGGCCAGCGCCTTGGCTTCTTCAATGACTTTGGCGACGTGCAGCAGTGCCTTGGACGGGATGCAACCCACGTTCAGACAGACGCCACCCAGGGTGGAGTAACGCTCGACGATAATGGTATCCAGACCCAAGTCAGCCGCACGGAAGGCAGCGGAATAACCGGCAGGGCCAGCACCCAGTACTACGACCTGGGTTTTGATTTCTTTACTCATCATGACCTCTTTGTCGTTCTTATATCCCCGGACAGCACAGTCTTATGCCAAACAAGGCCGCTGCAGCCGTGAAAAAAACGGGGCAAGTTTACAATCCTGTTAACGAAATGAGAAGCAAAAAGGGCGGGCTCTGGGCCCGCCCTCTCACTTACAGGACCAGTCGACGAATGTCGGACAACACACCACTCAGGGTGGTGATGAAGCGGGCACCGTCGGCGCCATCGATGACGCGGTGGTCGTAGCTCAGAGCCAGCGGCAGCATCAGGCGCGGCACGAACTCTTTACCGTTCCACTTCGGCTTCATCTCGGACTTGGAGACGCCCAGGATGGCCACTTCCGGCGCGTTGACGATCGGGGTAAAGCTGGTACCGCCGATGCCACCCAGGCTGGAGATGGTGAAGCAACCGCCCTGCATGTCGGCAGCGGTCAGCTTGCCGGCACGGGCCTTCTTGGAGATCTCGGCCAGATCGCGGGACAGCTCGTGGATGCCCTTCTTGTTGACGTCGCGAACCACCGGAACCACCAGGCCGTTGGGGGTATCCACCGCCACACCGATGTGGATGTACTTCTTCATGATCAGCTTGCTGCCGTCTTCGGACAGGGCGCTGCAGAAGCGCGGATGGGCTTCCAGGGCCTTGGCGGCCGCCTTCAGGATGAACACCAGCGGGGTGATCTTCACGTCCAGCTTCTGCTTCTCGGCCAGGATGTTCTGCTCTTTGCGGAACGCTTCCAGATCCGTGGTATCGGCTTCGTCGAACTGGGTGACGTGGGGGATCATGGCCCAGTTGCGGTGCAGGGCAGGACCGGAGATCTTCTGGATACGGGTCAGTTCCAGCTCTTCGACCGGGCCGAACTTGCTGAAATCAACCTTCGGCCAGGCCACGACGCTCATGCCGTTGCCAGTACCGGTGCCGGCAGCCGGAGCGGACTCGGCGCGCTTGACCGCATCCTTCACATAAGCCTGCACGTCTTCTTTGACGATGCGACCCTTGCGACCGGAGGCTTTCACCTTGGCCAGGTTGACACCGAACTCGCGCGCCAGACGGCGTACTGCCGGGGAGGCGTGGACGTAGGCGTCGTTGGCGACGAAATCGGAAGCGGCAGCAGCCTGGGCAACCGGTGCAGGAGCGGCGGCAGCCGGCGCGGCAGCAACGGGCGCTGCGGCAGGAGCCGGAGCAGCCACGGCAGCCGGAGCGGCACCCGCCACTTCGAATACCATGATCAGGGAACCGGTGGAGACCTTGTCACCCGCCTTCACCTTGATCTCCTTGACCACACCAGCGAACGGCGCAGGCACTTCCATGGAGGCCTTGTCGCCTTCCACGGTGATCAGGGACTGGTCGGCTTCAACCTTGTCACCCACGGCGACCATGATTTCGGTCACTTCCACTTCGTCACCGCCGATGTCCGGCACGTTGACGTCTTTGGCACCGGCGGCAACCGGAGCAGCGGCAGCCACGGGGGCTGCAGGAGCCGACGCGGCAACAGCGGCCGGGGCAGCGCCCGCCACTTCGAAGACCATCACCAGGGAGCCGGTGGAAACCTTGGCGCCGGCGGCGACCTTGATCTCGACCACGCGGCCCGCGAACGGTGCCGGCACTTCCATGGAGGCCTTGTCACCTTCCACGGCGATGATGGACTGGTCGGCTTCAACCATGTCGCCCACGGCAACCATGATTTCAGTCACTTCGACTTCGTCACCACCGATGTCCGGCACGTTGACGTCCTGACGAGCGGCAGCAGGAGCGGCGGCCGGTGCGGCAGCAACCGGGGCAGCAGCCTGGACCGGAGCCG
This sequence comes from Aeromonas sp. s6, assembly GCF_040907815.1. Classification (NCBI taxonomy): domain Bacteria; kingdom Pseudomonadati; phylum Pseudomonadota; class Gammaproteobacteria; order Aeromonadales; family Aeromonadaceae; genus Aeromonas; species Aeromonas sp. s6. The sequence continues at coordinate 82,595 of NZ_JBFOCN010000095.1, read as the reverse complement.
GTGCGGCAGCACCCTCGGCTTCGAAGACCATGATCTGGGAACCGGTGGCAACCTTGTCGCCCACCTTGATCAGGATCTCTTTGACGATACCGGCGGCGGGGGCCGGGACTTCCATGGAGGCCTTGTCACCTTCCACGGCGATCAGGGACTGGTCCAGCTCGACCTTGTCACCCACGGCCACCATGATCTCGGTGACTTCAACTTCATCGGCACCGATATCCGGCACCATAATCTGTTTGGACATTGCGCTTTATCCTCTTGCGTGCATTCGCGTGGCTGCCTGAGCATCACCACGCGCATCCCGCGTTATCCGTTTAAACCCAGGCAAGGTCGCGCCGGATACCCGGCGCGACACTCAATCCTCTTACGCGTACAGCGGGTTGACCTTGTCGGCATCGATGCCGTACTTGGCGATGGCCTCAGCCACAACCTGCTTGTCTACCTCGCCGCGCTTGGCCAGTTCGGTCAGGGCAGCAACCACTACGTAGAACTCGTTCACTTCGAAGTGACGACGCAGGTTGGCACGGCTGTCGGAGCGGCCGTAACCGTCGGTACCCAGTACACGGTAGTTCTCGGTCGGAACGAAGGCACGCACCTGATCGGCGAAGGACTTCATGTAGTCGGTCGCGGCGATGGTGGCTTCGGAACCCAGTACCTGAGCGATGTAGGGCACACGCGCTTCGGCGGTCGGGTGCAGCATGTTCCAGCGATCCGCGTCCTGACCGTCACGAGCCAGTTCGTTGAAGGAGGTGACGCTGAACACGTCGGAACCCACGCCGTACTCGCTGGCCAGGATCTGGGCGGCAGTGCGCACGTGACCCAGGATGGAACCACAACCCAGCAGCTGTACCTTGGCCTTGGTGCCGGCCACGGTTTCCAGCTTGTAGATACCCTTGCGGATGCCTTCCTCGGCGCCTTCCGGCATGGCCGGCATGGCATAGTTCTCGTTCAGGGTAGTGATGTAGTAGAACACGTTCTCCGGGTTCTCACCGTACATGCGGCGCAGGCCGTCCTGTACGATCACCGCCACTTCATAGGCGTAGGACGGGTCGTAGGAGATGCAGTTCGGGATGGTGTTGGCCAGGATGTGGCTGTGACCATCTTCGTGCTGCAAGCCCTCTCCGTTAAGAGTGGTACGACCGGAGGTCGCGCCCAGCAGGAAGCCACGGGCTTGCTGGTCACCGGCTGCCCACGCCATGTCGCCGATCCGCTGGAAGCCGAACATGGAGTAGTAGATGTAGAACGGGATCATCGGGCAGTCGTTGGTGCTGTAAGAGGTGGCAGCAGCCAGCCAGGAGGACATGGCGCCCAGCTCGTTGATACCGTCTTGCAGAACCTGACCCTGCTTGTCTTCCTTGTAGTAGGAGACGATGTCGCGGTCTTGCGGGGTGTACTGCTGACCGTGCGGGCTGTAGATACCGATCTGGCGGAACAGGCCTTCCATACCGAAGGTACGGGCTTCGTCAGCCAGGATCGGGACGATGCGCTTGCCGATGGACTTGTCTTTCAGCATCACGTTCAGGGAACGCACGAACGCCATGGTGGTGGAGATTTCGCGCGCCTGTTCACCCAGCAGCGGACCGAAGGCATCCAGCGCCGGGATTTCCAGCTTGGTGGTGCTCTCGCGCAGACGGGTCGGTACATAGCCCTTCAGTGCGGCACGGCGGGCGTGCAGGTACTTGTGCTCTTCGGTACCCTCTTCGATCTTCAGGTACGGCAGGTTTTCCAGCTGCTCGTCGGTGACCGGCAGGTTGAAACGATCGCGCAGGTGGCGCACGGAGCCCAGATCCATCTTCTTGACCTGGTGAGCGATGTTCTTGCCTTCGGCCGCTTCGCCCATGCCATAACCCTTGATGGTCTTGGCCAGGATCACGGTCGGCTTGCCCTTGGTCTGTGCAGCCTTGGAGAAGGCGGCGAACAGTTTGCGGGGGTCGTGACCACCACGGTTCAGGGCGAAGATCTCCTCGTCGGTCATGTCTTTGACCAGCGCGGCGGTTTCCGGGTAACGGTTGAAGAAGTGCTCGCGCACGTAGGCACCGTCGCGGGACTTCATGGTCTGGTAGTCACCATCCACGGTCTCGTTCATCAGCTGGATCAGCTTGCCGGAAGTATCTTTCTTCAGCAGCTCATCCCACTTGCGACCCCAGATGACCTTGGTCACGTCCCAGCCAGCGCCGGCGAACAGACCTTCCAGCTCGTTGATGACCTTGCCGTTGCCGACAACCGGACCATCCAGACGCTGCAGGTTGCAGTTGACCACGAACACCAGGTTGTCGAGCTTTTCACGCACGGCAACGGTCAGGGCACCCTTGGCTTCCGGCTCGTCCATCTCGCCGTCACCCAGGAAGGCGTAAACGGTCTGCTCGGAGCAATCCTTGATGCCACGGTCGGTCAGGTACTTCAGGAAACGCGCCTGATAGATGGCGGCGATGGGGCCCAGACCCATGGAAACGGTCGGGAACTGCCAGAATTCCGGCATCAGTTTCGGGTGCGGGTAGGAAGGGATACCCTTTCCATCCACTTCCTGACGGAAGTTGTCCAGCTGCTCTTCGGTCAGGCGACCTTCGGCGAATGCACGGGCGTAGATGCCCGGGGAGATGTGACCCTGGAAGTAGACCAGATCGCCACCGTCCTTCTCGTTGCGGGCACGGAAGAAGTGGTTGTAGCAGACTTCATAGATGGTCGCGGAAGAAGCGAAGGAAGACATGTGACCACCCAGGTCCAGGTCTTTCTTGGAGGCGCGCAGCACGATCATCATGGCGTTCCAGCGGATGATGGCGCGAATGCGGCGTTCCATTTCCAGGTCGCCCGGGTAGGCCGGCTCGTCGCTGGACGGGATGGTGTTGATGTAGTCGCGGTTTGCCTTGGCAGCCACGTCCACACCGCTTGCGCGGGCTTTCTCGGCCAACTGTTCAAGGATGAACTGAGCGCGTTGCGGACCCTCTTCACGCAGCAGGGATTCCAGAGAGGCAAGCCACTCCAGCGTTTCTATCGGGTCCACATCGTTCTTCAGGATATCAGACATGGCTGGTTCCTATGTTGTTGTGATTGCACGGCATTGCACGGCGAAGGGCGCAAGCATTCGACAATTAAGAAAGCCTTGTGGGATTAGTTTTCCTGCTGACGGATCCGACGCATGGATCGCTGGATCCGGCTGTCTTCCCTCTGCATATCCAACAAGGTGTCCTCGATAAAGGCCAGGTGCTCATGACAAGCAGCCCTGGCCCGCTCCGGAGCCCCCGACAGGATAGCCTCGATCAGGCTCGCACGATGGCGACGGATCTTGGCGACCACTCCCGGACGGCGATTCAAAATTTCGTTATTGCGTAAAATGTTCTGCTCGAGCATGGGGCCCATGGCCCGCAACAGATGCAGCAGCACCACGTTGTGGGAGGCCTCGGCCACGGCCAGATAGAACTGGGTCACGGCGGCCGATTCGACCACCAGCGACCCTTGCTGACCGGCTTCTTCGATGGCGGCTTGCGCCAGGCGAATCCGTTCGAAATCAGCCTCGGTGCCCCGCAGCGCCGCATAGTAGGCACAGATGCCTTCCAGCGCGTGACGAAACTCCAGCAGGTCGTACTGGGCTTCCGGGTGAGTGCTGAGCAGTTCGAACAGAGGGTCGGCGATCCCCTTGCTCAGGGCATTTTGTACGTAAGTGCCACCGCCCTGACGACGATACAAGAGTCCTCTCGCTTCCAGGCGCTGGATGGCTTCGCGCAAGGAAGGGCGCGACACCTGAAACTGGATGGCGAGTTCCCGCTCGGGCGGCAACTTCTGGCCCGGCTGCAGGCTGCCTTCCAGAATCATGCTTTCCAGCTCGGCGACAATGGCGTCGGCCAGCTTGGGCTGAGTTATCTTGATATAGGGCATGAGGCTACTTTGTTAAATTGGTATTACCAATTTTATGGTTGGGGCGAAAATTAGCAGAGGGCTTGAAAAAAGTCCACCCAAAAGATGATCTGAATCAAGAAGCTCGGTTGCCACTTTGGGGGTAAGAGCGCGGAATCATGATATAGCTCATAGAAAATGGTCTGACCAATGTTTGTGAGCTTGCTCACCGATAACATTTGTTCAACAACATGAAAAATGGCTTGCCAGACAAGGCAAGCCATTGATTCTAAAAACACAAAATAATTTTTAGATTTTTCACTCAAAGTGAAGCTTTTCCCGATAGCGAGGCCATTCGAAACTGTCACCCGGATCCGTCTTGCGGCCCGGCGCGATGTCGCAGTGGCCGACAATACGGTCCGCCGTGATGGCGGGATAACGGTGAACAATCGCCCGGCTGAGGTCCGACAGTACCTCGTATTGCTTGTCGCTGTAGGGAAGCTCGTCGGCCCCTTCCAGTTCGATCCCGATGGAAAAATCGTTGCACGCCTCCCTCCCCTCCCAGCTCGAGACTCCCGCATGCCATGCCCTGGCGCCAAAAGGCACGTACTGAACCAGTTCCCCATCGCGGCGGATCAGGCAGTGGGCCGAGACCCTCAGTTGATGAATACCGGCGAAATAGGGGTGAGCACCGGGATCGAGGCGCCCCAGAAACAGATCGTCGATAAAGGGGCCACCAAACTGCCCGGGGGGCAGGCTGATACCGTGTATCACCAGCAAGGAGACATCCTCCGGGCTGAGCCTCTCATTGTGATGGGGGGAAGGCACCTTGCGGGCCTGCTCGCACCACCCTTCTCGATCGATGGAAAACAGGGTTGTGGGTTGTGTCATCGTCTGCTCGACTCACAAATGGAAGCGATGTGCCTCTGGCGGGATGGGAAAACTGGGAACAAGTCTCTGAATTCATGGATAACGCTATGTTAGGCTGAGCCATTCACTAGCGCGATATGGGACACACTATGCACCCGATGGCACGCCGTCTCTGGCTGCTCGCCTGGCTCTCGCTGCTGGGTCTGCTGACCCTCTACTTTCATGGTCGTGAACAACCGTCGGTGAGCGCCAGCGGCGATCTGCTGCTCAGGGCCGATGCCAGCGGCCATTATCGTCTGGAGGGTGCCATCAACGACCAGCCGGTGCAACTGCTGCTGGACACAGGAGCAACCCGGGTGACCATACCGAGTCAGGTGGCCGCCCGGCTCGGCCTCGTCGCCACGGGCCGCAGCCGTGTCAACACGGCAGCCGGAGAGATCCAGGTCGAAACCGGCCGGATCGAAAGTCTGGCGATGGGTCCGCTGACCCTGTACGATTTGTCCGTCTTTATCAATCCGGCTGCCGACGGGGAGGAGATCCTGGTGGGCATGAATGCCCTGGGCAGGCTGGAATTGCGCCAGAAAGACAGGCAATTGCTTCTCAGACCCTTGCAGGAATAAGGCATGTTACAACAGGACATCCGCCGCGCCGTGCGCGCCGCACTTCTCGAAGACTTGGGCGATGCCCTCACCGCGCTGGATCAACCGGATGCCAGCGCCGACATCACGGCCCAGCTGATCCCGGCCGATCGCATCTCGACCGCGCGAGTCATCACCCGCGAGGCGGGCGTCTTCTGCGGCCAGCCCTGGGTCGATGAGGTGTTTGCCCAGCTCGGTGGCGAAGTGAAGGTCGAGTGGAAAGTGCAAGATGGTGAACGCCTTGCCCCCAATCAGGAGCTGTTCCGCCTCCATGGCCCCGCCCGCGTGCTGCTGACCGGCGAGCGCAATGCGCTGAACTTCGTGCAGACCCTTTCCGGGGTCGCCACCCTGACCGCCCGTTATGTAGCCGAGCTGGAAGGCACTGACTGCCGCCTGCTCGATACCCGCAAGACCCTGCCCGGCCTGCGCAGCGCCCAGAAGTATGCGGTCACCTGCGGCGGCGGCAAAAACCACCGTATCGGTTTGTTTGATGCCTACCTCATCAAGGAGAACCACATTCTCGCCTGCGGCGGCATCCCTGAAGCAATCAGCGAAGCGCGCCGTCTCAATCCGGACAAACCGGTGGAAGTCGAGGTCGAATCCCTGGCCGAGCTGGAGCAGGCCCTGGCCGCACGGGCCGACATCGTGATGCTGGACAACTTCGACATCCCCATGATGCAGGAAGCCGTTCGCCTCAATCAGGGCAGAGCCAAGCTGGAAGTCTCCGGCAACGTCACCCTCGATACCCTTGCCGGATACGCCGCGACCGGGATCGACTTCATCTCGGTGGGAGCGCTGACCAAGCATGTGCGGGCACTGGATCTCTCCATGCGCTTTGTCGCGGCTTGAGCAAGCTCCATCCGTTGCTCGTGCCCAAAAATATTACAGGGCTCGAAACTTGCAAAAGGCGCCATCGGCGCCTTTTCTTTATGCAGGATCCCACGACATAAGGAGTGTGAAGATGGGCCCTCCCGCCTCATGACAAGTGCCAATGGAAGCCATTTAATCTTTGATTTTTCTACACATTTCACTAAATGACATAAAAGTGGCTAACAAGGTCCCCGCCTCTGTTGCCAACCCGAAGCGCTCGGATAAGATACCAGCGTGGATAGCATTCCACCGGTGCTTATCAGGAAACATGGAAAAAAGGATATTTCACATGAAAAGACAGTCAGGGTTTACGCTAATCGAATTGATGATCGTCGTTGCGATCGTCGCCATCCTCGCCGCCATCGCCTTGCCGGCGTATCAGACTTATACCAAAAAAGCTAAATTCTCAGAAGTGATCGCTGCAACTGGTGGTGTTAAGACGGCAATTGAAGTGTGTTATCAAACCACTGGAGATATGGGGCTTTGCGATGCTAATGGCTCTGGTGGTATTCCGTCTGCGGCAGGTGCGAGTGGGTATGTTAAATCGGTAACGGTTGGCAGCATTACATCAGGTGCAAGTATTACCGCTGTCGGAGCAGATCCATTTGATGGCGTAGAATATATTTTGGATGGTGTTGCCAGTGGCGGACAAATTCTTTGGACCCCAGATAGCTCAGCAACCTGTACAGGCCAAGGCATTTGCTAACGCATGACCTCTAGCCTCAATAGCGGCCTGGCCACCAGCCTGGCCGCTTCTTCCCTCCTCAGTGAGCCGGACTCACAGCGCTATCTGAGCCAGGCCAAGGCGCAGCGCAAGCCCTTTGTCACCTTCCTGATTGAAAACGACATCCTCGACAGCAAAGCCCTCGCCGATTTCTGCGAGCTGGAATATGGGGTACCTCTGCTGGATCTGGCGGCCTTCGATCTCGCCGAGATCCCGCAGAAATACCTCAATCAAAAGCTGATTGAAAAGCACCATGTCCTGCCCATCTACACCCAGGGGCATACCCTCTATATCGCCATGTCCGATCCGACCAATGTGTCGGCTCTGGAAGATTTTGGCTTCAGCTTCGGCCTGCATACAGAAGCCCTGCTGGTTGAAGAGAGCAAGCTGACCGCCGCCATCGGCAAGCTGATGGAGAGCGAGCAGGATACCCTGGGCATGGATCATATCGACGAGGCCGAGATCTCCGAACTCGAGGTCTCCGACGAGAGTTCCCGCCTCGACGAGAGCGTCAACACCGCGGACGATGACGCCCCCATCGTCAAATACATCCACAAGATCATGATGGATGCCATCAAGCGCGGGGCCTCCGACCTGCATTTCGAACCCTACGAGACCAAGTACCGGATCCGCTTTCGGGTAGACGGCATACTGCACGAAGTCGCCACGCCGCCGGTCAACCTGGCCAACCGCTTCGCGGCTCGCCTCAAGGTGATGGCGCGGCTCGACATTGCCGAACGGCGCCTGCCCCAGGATGGCCGGATCAAGCTCAAGATCTCACGCAACAGATCCATGGACATGCGGGTCAACACCCTGCCCACCATGTGGGGCGAAAAGATCGTGATCCGGTTGCTGGACTCCTCGGCCGCCCGGCTCAATATCGATCAGCTCGGCTTTGACGACCGGCAGAAGACGCAATACCTGCACGCCCTCTCCAAACCTCAGGGCATGATCCTGGTGACCGGCCCGACGGGGTCAGGCAAGACGGTGTCACTCTATACCGGCCTCAACATCCTCAACACCAGCGAGGTCAATATCTCCACCGCCGAAGATCCGGTCGAGATCAACCTGCCCGGCGTCAACCAGGTGCAGATCAATCCCAAAGCAGGGCTCACCTTCGCCAGCGCCCTGCGCTCCTTCCTGCGCCAAGATCCCGACATCGTTATGGTAGGGGAGATACGGGATCTGGAAACCGCCGAGATCGCCATCAAGGCCGCCCAGACCGGTCACCTGGTGCTCTCCACCCTGCACACCAACTCGGCGGCAGAAACGCTTACCCGGATGATGAACATGGGGGTGCCGGCCTTCAACATCGCCTCTTCGGTCACCCTCATCATGGCCCAGCGCCTTGCCCGCAAACTCTGCGATCACTGCAAGGCGCCGGAAGTGGTGCCGGAAGCCGAGTTGCTGGAGCTGGGCTTCACCCAGCAGCAACTGGCCGCCGGGTTGCGGCTGTTCAAGCCCGTGGGATGCAAGGAGTGCTCGGGAGGCTACAGAGGCCGGGTCGGCATCTATGAGATCATGCTGATGTCCGACAACATCGCCAAACTCATCATGCAGGGAGCCAACTCGCTGCAGATTGCCGCGATAGCCCAGAAGGAAGGGATGCGCACCCTGCGTACATCCGGCCTCGAGAAAGCGCGTCTTGGCGTCACCAGCCTGGCCGAAATCAACAGGATCACCACCAACTGAGTTCGCAGTGCCCGAGTCATCTCGCCGGGTGAAGCCGCTGCCATCACCCCGATGACCTTCTTCAAGCCAAGATGAGCCGGACAGGCAGCAGCATCCGGCCACCGTCGCCCAATTGCAGGATGCAGTGATGGCCACATTAGCTCAAAAACGCAACGCACCGAAAAAAGTCTTCTCCTACCGCTGGCACGGCGTCAACCGCAAGGGACAGAAGGTCTCAGGCGAGCTGCAAGCCGACAGCATCACCACCGTCAAGGCCGAGCTGCGCAAGCAGGGCGTCAACGTCACCAGGGTCAGCAAGCAGAGCCAGGGGCTCTTCTCCAAGGGCGGCGCCAAGATCAAGCCGATGGACATCGCCGTCATCTCCCGCCAGATCACCACCATGCTCTCCGCCGGCGTGCCTCTGGTGCAGAGTCTTCAGATCATTGCCCGCGGCCACGAGAAAGCGGCGGTGCGCGAGCTCATCGGTCAGATCGCCGCCGATGTGGAAACGGGCACCCCGCTCTCGGAGGCGTTGCGCCGCCATCCCCGCCACTTCGACGACCTCTATTGCGACCTGGTCGAGGCCGGGGAGCAATCCGGTGCCCTGGAGACCATCTACGACCGTATCGCCATCTACCGCGAGAAGAACGAAGCCCTCAAATCCAAGATCAAGAAGGCCATGTTCTATCCATCCATGGTCATTCTGGTGGCCATCGTCGTCACCTCCATCCTGCTGCTCTTCGTCATTCCCCAGTTCGAGGATATCTTCAAGAGCTTCGGTGCCGAGCTGCCTGCCTTTACCCGGTTCGTCATCGCCATCTCCCGCTTTATGCAGGAGTGGTGGTACGCCATCTTTGGCGGCGCTGCTCTCGCCGTCTTCCTCTATGTGCGGGCCTGGCGAAAATCCCAGAAGGTCAGGGACAACACGGACAAGTTCATCCTCACCATTCCCGTGGTGGGCAACATACTGCACAAGGCTGCCATGGCCCGTTTTGCCCGCACCCTCTCCACCACCTTCTCCGCCGGTATCCCGTTGGTGGATGCCCTGGTCTCGGCGGCCGGAGCATCGGGCAACTATGTCTATCGCACTGCGACCATGGCCATTCGCAACGAGGTGGTGGCCGGCATGCAGATCAACGTCGCCATGCGCACCGTGGATCTTTTCCCCGACATGGTGACCCAGATGGTGATGATCGGTGAGGAATCCGGCGCCATCGACGACATGCTCTCCAAGGTCGCCGCCATTTTCGAACAGGAGGTGGACGACATGGTCGACGGCCTCACCAGCCTGCTCGAACCCATCATCATGGTGGTGCTCGGGGTGCTGGTCGGCGGCATGGTCGTGGCCATGTACCTCCCCATCTTCAAGCTGGGCTCTGTGATACACTGACCCCCTCGACAGAGGGCCGGGCGGTGCATTTCCCCCGGCCATCTGTCATCCCCGTTCCCGACACAAGCGATTGATCTATGGTGCCTTTGATCGAACTGGCCCAGGGCTTGCCCTGGCTCTATCTCTCCTTGATTTTCCTTTTCTCCCTGATGGTGGGCAGCTTCCTGAACGTGGTGATCCATCGTCTGCCCATCATGATGGAGCAGGCCTGGCATGCCGAATACAGCGACTATTTCGGTGACGATGAAGAGACTCCTCCTGCAACCGGACGATACAACCTCATGGTGCCTCGCTCCCGCTGCCCCCACTGCGACCACCCCATAGGGGCGCTGGAGAACATTCCCCTGCTGAGCTGGCTATGCCTCAGAGGGCGCTGCCGCAACTGCCACGCTCCCATTTCGGCCCGCTATCCCCTGGTCGAGCTGCTCACCGCACTGTTGTCGGTCTCGGTGGCAGCCGCGCTTGCCCCCGGCTGGGGCACCCTTGCTGCTCTGTTGCTCACCTGGACATTGGTCGCACTGACCTTCATCGACCTGGACAAGATGCTCTTGCCGGATCAGCTCACCCTGCCCCTGCTCTGGGGTGGCCTGCTGTTCAATCTGGCGGGCGGTTTCGTGCCCCTGGCCGATGCGGTGGTCGGCGCCATGGCGGGCTATCTGGTGCTCTGGAGCCTCTATTGGGCCTTCAAGCTGCTGACCGGCAAGGAAGGGATGGGCTATGGCGACTTCAAACTGCTGGCGGCACTGGGCGCCTGGCTCGGCTGGCAAGCCTTGCCCATCGTGCTGCTGCTCTCTTCGCTGGCGGGCGCCATCATCGGCATCGGTCTCATCCTGCTGCGCAACCACCACCAGGGCAAACCCATTCCCTTTGGCCCTTATCTCGCCATCGCGGGCTGGATAACGCTGCTGTGGGGCGATAGCATCACCCGCTGGTATCTTGATGTCGTGCTCTAGCAAAAGGATCTCTGACCCATGTATGTAGTCGCAATCACTGGGGGAATCGGCAGCGGCAAGACCACGGTTGCCAACCGCTTTGCCGAGCTGGGTATCGAGGTGGTGGATGCGGACATCATCGCCCGTGAGGTGGTGGAGCCCGGCACCCCTGCTCTGGCTGCCATCGCCGCCCATTTTGGCCCGGATGTCGTTGCCCCCGATGGCCAGCTCGATCGCCGCCGGCTGCGAGAGCGGATCTTCACCGATTCGCAGGCCAAGGAGTGGCTCAATGCCCTGCTCCATCCCCTCATCCGCAGCGAGATGCTGCGCCAGTGTGCGGCAACCCGCTCCCCCTACTGCCTGCTGGTCGTCCCCTTGCTGGTGGAAAACAGGCTCACTTCCCTCGCCGATCGGGTACTGGTGATCGATGTGGACGAAGCGACACAAATCGAGCGTACCTGCCGCCGCGATGGCGTCAGTCGGGAACAGGCCCAGGCGATACTGGCGTCCCAGGCGAGCCGCAGCGAGCGCCTTGCGATGGCCGACGACGTCCTGGACAACCAGAGTGGTACGAGTGAGACCATCTGGCAGCGAATTTTCGCCCTGCACCAGACATATCTGGCATTTGCCTCTCAACAAGCCCACCAACTGTGAGTACACTAGGCCGGTTTATGGCTGGCCAGGATTAGGCATGATTTACGATTTTCCCCTCAATGAAAAAAGCCGGACCTATCTTCGTCTGGAGTCTCTGTTTTCCCAGATCCGCGACAATCTGGAGAGTGACCAGTCCTGGGCACATATCGCCTTCTTCAAGGGGTTGTTCGATTTGCAGGAGTTGCTGGAGCGTGGTGACCTGCGAGCCGATCTCATCAAGGATCTGGAGCGCCTCGGCCAACGCCTGAGCCACTGGGCCAGTCTGCCTGACGTCGATCTCGAGCAGATCCAGCGGATGCAGCAGGAGAGTACCCAGCTCTCCCGCAACCTGCTGAACTCCCCGCGCCCCGGCGCCCGTCTGAAAGAGGATCGCCTGCTCGGCTCCATTCGTCAGCGCTTCTCCATTCCGGGTGGTCTGTGCGCCTTCGATGTGCCGCAACTGCACCACTGGCTGGCGACCCCGGCCGTCACCCGCCACCAGCAGATGCAGCAATGGCTGAGTGACATCACCCTGCTGATGAACGCCATCTCCCTGTTGCTGCGCCTGTGGCGCGAGTCGGGCAACTTCAGCGACCAGGTGGCCACCAACGGCTTCTTCCAGGATACCGCCGAAGGGGCTGAACTGATCCGCATCCGTCTGGCGGGCACCCAGCCCTGCTATCCGACCCTGAGCGGCCACAAGAACCGCTTCGCCCTGCGCTTCCTGCCAACGACGGAACAGCAGATAGGCGACGTTTCCTTCCAGCTCGCCTGTTGTTGAGGAGCGCCCCATGGTGACCAAGGTAAAGTGCCCGACCTGTCAGAGCGAGATCGAATGGGGCCCGCAGAGCCCGTTTCGCCCCTTCTGCAGCAAGCGCTGCCAGCTGATCGACCTCGGCGAGTGGGCGGATGAACAGAAGCGCATCCCGGGCGAGATCAACCCGGATCTGCTGCCCGACCCGGAACAGGGCGATCCCTGGCAATAAACACTTCACGATCAAAAAAGGGCCCTCAGGCCCTTTTTCGTTGGTATCGATTCCCTTTCAGGCAAGCGAGGCCTGCAACCGCGCGACGATGGGGCCGTTGGCATCCGGGAAGCGGTATTCGTGCAGCGAGGCCAGTGGCACCCAGCGGCACTCCTGCCCCTCCTTGCCAAAGGGCTCGCCGTGGAAGCGGGTCACCTTCCAGATATCCAGCAAGACCTGCTTGTCGGGGTAGTCGTGGTGCAGCTCCATGAAGGGGGCACAATCCTGCACCCGGATCCCGATCTCTTCCCACAATTCCCTGTCCAGCGCGGTGAGCAGATCCTCCCCCGACTCCACCTTGCCACCGGGAAACTCCCAGCGATCCCCCTGATGGCGATCGGCTGAGCGTTTGGCGATGAAGATATCGCCCCGTTCGTTCTCGATGACGCCCACCGCCACCCAGATCCGTTTCTTCTGTTCCATCATTGTCCTCAGCGTAAACACGGCAAACGGGCGATCCAGGGGGCAAGCCGAATGGCCTGCTGATCCCCCCGGGCCCTGAAGAGATCCTGCCCGACATGCTCATTGCCCGGCGGCGCAACCTGCGGCCAGGGCACCGCACCGGGCGGAGTGAAACAACGATCGTGTACCCGCGCGCTCTGGCGCAGATAGCGCCATAAACAGTCTCGCAAGAACCACTGGTCGATGTTCGGTGTTTCCATGGTACTGGGCTGATAGCTCGCCATCAGCGGCGCAAGGGGAGGCAGCACACCGGCCACACCGCCCCACATGCCGGCCAGCACCAGATCGGTGTGGCTCCACCAGTCACGCATGATATGGAACCAGCGCCCCGATGCAAGCCAGTCATCGACCGCAAGCCGCTCCCGCAGATTCAGCACGGAGTCCGCATCGCGCACAAGAAAGCGCCCCACTCCGGGATCATTGGCGACCTGGAAGCGCCAGCAGAGGCGCTGACGCTGGGATTGGCCATCGGGCTGCACCTTTATCTCGGCGCCATGTTCTTGCAGGCAGGCCAGAAACCCCTGAGGGACACTGCCATCCACATAAAAACGCACCCGCCAGCCCGGATAGAGGTAAGCTGCGGCCAGCACATTGTCGAGCGCTCCCCGCAAATAGCGGGGCTGTACTCCCCACAAGGAGAAGGCGATGACTGCCTGCTTCTCCCCCTGCTCCGCGAGCCAGTCATCCGGCCCCTCTGCCGGCAGCACCCACCCCGCGACAGGCTGCGAGACGGCCTCATCCTTGAGAGTCAGGGCACGGGTTCCCGCTTGTGCCGCTTCTTCATGGCGTCCCAGCTTGGCAAGGGAAGTGCAAAGCCCGTCATGGACCAGATAATCATCCGGCTCGCGCCGCACCAGTTCGACCAGGTGCATCACGGCCCGCTCATGTTGTTCGGAGCGCGAGAGGCAGACACAGAGATTGCGCAGCACCTCAGTGTTATCGGGTGCGGACCGGTACGCCAGCGTCAGCACCTGGGCCGCCGAGGCGGGATCGCCGGACAAAAAGAGGTAATAGGCAAACTGCAGTTGCAGGGGAACAGATTTGTTCGTCTCTGCGTTCAGCCTGCTCAGCACACAACGGATCGCCTCCTGGCGTCTCTCCTGCAGCCAGTGCCCATGTGCCTCCCCATCCCATCCCGCCGGCAATCTGCTCATCGTCCCCTCCTTGGTCCGAAAATGAATACACCGCCCGGAGGCGGTGTATTCATCATGGCAGGGTGTCACGTCAGCTGACCGTGACAGTGCTTGTATTTTTTACCCGAACCACAGGGGCAGGGATCATTGCGCCCGATCTTCTGTTCGTCGCGCACGAAGGTGGTATGGCCCTCGGCCCCACCCGTTTCCTCGTCAGCCAGCTGGTTTTCGGCCGTGGCATGGGTGTAGGTACGGGGAGCGGCTTCGGCCTGCTGGCGCTGCTGCTCTTCCATCGCCTCCACATCCCGCTCCTGCACCTGTACTCGGCTCAGGATGCTGACCACGTCGCGCTTGAGGGTCTCCAGCATCTGGGTGAACAGATCGAAGGATTCGCGCTTGTACTCCTGCTTGGGGTTCTTCTGGGCGTAGCCGCGCAGATGGATGCCCTGGCGCAGGTGATCCATGGCCGCCAGGTGCTCCTTCCACAGACCATCCAGCGTTTGCAGCATCACCGCCTTCTCGAAGTTGCGCAGCACCTCCTTGCCGACCAGCTCTTCCTTGTGGGCATAGAGCTTGGTGGCTTCATCCAGGATGCGTTCGCGCAGCTTCTCTTCATACAGCTTGTCGTCTTCCGCCAGCCACTGCTGCAACGGCAGATCCAGGGCGAAATCGGACTTCAGACGCGCTTCCAGACCCGGTACGTCCCACATCTCTTCCAGGGACTGGGGCGGGATGTACTCGTCGATGATGGCGCCGTAGACGTCGTCACGGATGACGTGAATGGTCTCGGAGATGTCGTTGGTGTCCAGCAGTTCGTTGCGCTGCTCGTAGACCACCTTGCGCTGATCGTTGGCCACGTCGTCGAACTCGAGCAGGTTTTTACGGATGTCGAAGTTGCGACCTTCCACCTTGCGCTGGGCATTCTCGATGGCCTTGGTCACCCAGGGATGCTCGATGGCCTCGCCCTCTTCCATGCCCAGCTTCTTCATCATGCCGGTCACGCGGTCGGAGGCGAAGATCCGCATCAGGGTATCTTCCATAGAGAGGTAGAAGCGGGAGGAACCCGGATCACCCTGACGACCGGAACGGCCGCGCAGCTGGTTGTCGATACGACGGGATTCGTGACGCTCGGTACCGATGATGTGCAGGCCACCGGCCGCCAGCACTTCGTCATGACGCACCTGCCAGGCCGCTTTCAGCTCGGCAATCTGCTCGCTTGACGGGTTTTCCAGCTGGGCGATCTCCGCCTGCCAGTTGCCGCCGAGCACGATGTCGGTACCACGACCGGCCATGTTGGTGGCGATGGTGACGGCGCCGGTCTGGCCAGCCTGGGCGACGATCTCCGCTTCCATGGCATGGAACTTGGCGTTCAGTACCTTGTGCGGGATATTTTCCTTGGTCAGGATGCCGGAGAGCAGCTCGGAGTTCTCGATGGAGACGGTGCCAACCAGCACGGGCTGGCCGCGCTTCACGCACTCGCGGATGTCCTGCACGATGGCCGCGTATTTCTCCTGGGCGGTCAGGTAGACGAGATCGCCCATGTCCTTGCGCACCATCGGCTTGTTGGTCGGGATGACCACGGTATCCAGGCCATAGATCTGCTGGAATTCAAAGGCTTCGGTATCCGCAGTACCGGTCATGCCCGCCAGCTTGTCGTACAGACGGAAGTAGTTCTGGAAGGTGATGGAGGCCAGGGTCTGGTTCTCGTTCTGGATCTTGACCCCTTCCTTCGCCTCGACCGCCTGGTGCAGACCGTCTGACCAGCGACGACCCGGCATGGTGCGGCCGGTGTGCTCGTCGACGATGACGATCTCGTCCTTCTGGACGATGTAGTCGACGTTGCGCTCGAACAGGGTGTGCGCGCGCAGGCCGGCATTGACGTGATGCAGCAGGCTGATGTTGGTGGCGGAGAACAGGGAGTCATCCTCGGCCAGCAGTCCCTCTTTCTTGAGCAGCTCTTCCACGAAGATCTGGCCGTTCTCGGTCAGCAGCGCCTGGCGGTTCTTCTCGTCCACCGTGTAGTGGCCGTCGCCGGTGTACTCCTCGGAGTCTTCCTTGTCCTGCTTGACCAGCAGGGGGATCAACTTGTTGATCTGGGTGTACATGGCGGAGCTGTCTTCCGCCGGACCGGAGATGATGAGCGGGGTGCGGGCTTCATCGATGAGCACCGAGTCCACCTCATCCACCAGCGCGTAGTTGAGCGGACGCTGTACGCGCTGCTCCGGCGAGAATGCCATGTTGTCGCGCAGGTAGTCGAAACCGAATTCGTTGTTGGTACCGTAGGTGATGTCGGCAGCGTAGGCATCGCGCTTCTGGGATGCATCCATGCCGGGCACGTTGCAGTCCACCGTCATGCCGAGGAAGGCGAACAGCGGGCGGTTGGCTTCCGCATCACGCTTGGCCAGATAGTCGTTCACCGTCACGACATGCACACCGCGGCCGGTCAGGGCGTTCAGGTAGGCCGGCAGCGTGGCCGTCAGGGTTTTACCTTCACCTGTCTTCATTTCGGCGATGCGGTTGGAGTTCAGCACCATGCCGCCGATCAGCTGGACGTCGAAGTGACGCATGCCGAACACACGGCGGGAGGCTTCACGGACGGTGGCGAACGCTTCCGGCAGCAACTGCTCCAGTGTTTCGCCCTGCTCCAGACGCTGACGGTACTCGGCGGTCTTCGCCTGCAGTTCCTGATCGGACAGCGCCTCGAACTGAGGCTCCATCGCATTGATTTGTTTTACAATTTTGCGCAAAGCCTTGAGCGTTCTGTCGTTCCGGCTGCCGATAATCTTGGTGAGCAGTGTGCTAATCATGGGTACCAACTGTTTTGGTTATATAAGCGTTCCGTCACTGGAACCTGAAGAAAAAACCTAACCCCGTCTGGCATTCAGAAAGCGCGCGGGGTTGACCTGACGACCATCTTTCAACACTTCGTAATGCAAATGAACTCCGGTTGCACGACCGGTTCGCCCCATCAGGGCAATCTTCTGGCCCTCATCGACCAGGGTGCCCACATCCACCAGCAACTTGGAATTGTGGGCATAGCGGGTGACCAGACCATTGCCATGGTCAATCTCCACCATGTTGCCAAACTCCGGATGGCGCCCTGCCCAGCTGACAATCCCCTTGCCTGTCGCCAGGATGGGGGTGCCGGGCCTGCCGCGGAAATCCACCCCTTTGTGCATCTTGGCGCGACCGTTGAACGGATCGACCCGCCCACCGAAACCGGAGGAGATCCAGACACGCTCCTGCTTGACCGGTGAGCCGGGGATGAAACCCGCAT
Source organism: Aeromonas sp. s6 (assembly GCF_040907815.1). NCBI lineage: Bacteria > Pseudomonadati > Pseudomonadota > Gammaproteobacteria > Aeromonadales > Aeromonadaceae > Aeromonas > Aeromonas sp. s6. The sequence goes on along the minus strand of NZ_JBFOCN010000095.1, from coordinate 65,139 downwards.
CGGTGATATGGTGGTTCATGATGAAGGATTCAAGTACCGACAGCTGTTCTTCGCGGCTGCTGAGCTGACGGCTGAGGTGTTCCATGGAATCTTGCAGTTCACCCAGGCTGACTTCCAGGTCTGCATCATAGGAAGGGCCGCCCATGGGGGGCAGCTCCTTGAAGTTGAACTCCTCGGGATCGAGGTCCGCCTTCTCGGTCAGGCGCTCGCCGAGGGCGTTGAGGCGACCAAGTTGTCCCTGCATGGTGCCCACCTGGGCGGCCAGCATGGCAAGCTGTTCGCGGGCTTCATCGGCCCCTTGCGTGGATTTTTGCTGCTGCGCCAGGGTCAGCGCCACTTCCAGCGCCTCCATTTTCTGCTGCCAGCTCTGCCAGAGCCAGCCGCCCCCCAAGGCCAATACAGTGAAGAGAATACCGCCGACCCAGGCCAGACGTTGTTTGGGTAAGTGCAACCTGCGGCGCTGCTTACCGTGGAGGATCAGGGTAATGCTCATAGAAATCTGTCTTCTCGGTCAGGTGAGGCCAAGGGCCTGCACGGGCAATAAAACCGGGAGATAATCGGTATTAAAGGATGGAATAAACAAATGACAGGACGTCGGTGCGGAGAGATGACCGACGTCCTGTTGCACAGCTATCAGGCCAGAACCAGACCGTTGTCGTAGTAAGCGATAGGCGCTTTGTCGCCCTCACCCTCGAAGGTCACCAGTTCCCAAGCCTCTTGCTGGGCCAGCAAGGCACGCAGCAGCTTGTTGTTCAGGGCATGGCCCGTCTTGTAGGCACGGAATTCACCGATGATACTGCGATTGCACATGTACAGATCGCCGATGGCATCCAGCATCTTGTGCTTCACGAACTCGTCTTCGTAGCGCAGACCATCTTCGTTCAGCACCCGGTAGTCATCCAGCACCACGGCGTTTTCCAGGCTGCCGCCCAGTGCCAAGTTCTGGGAACGCAGGTACTCGATATCACGCATGAAGCCGAAGGTACGAGCACGGCTGATCTCTTTCACGAAGGAGCTGCCGGAGAAGTCCAGCACGCAACGCTGGTTGCGCCCTTCAAACACCGGATGCTGGAAATCGATCTCGAGATCCATCTTGAAGCCGTTGCGATAGGGGTGGAATTCCGCCCACTTGTCGCCGTCTTCAACCCGGATGCTCTGCTTGATCCGCACGAACTGCTTGGGTGCGTTCTGTTCACGAATACCCACTTCCTGCAGCAGATAGATGAACGGATGCGCACTGCCGTCCATTACCGGGATCTCGGGGGCATCAACCTCGACATAGAGGTTGTCGATCCCCATCCCGGCCAGAGCGGCAGACAGATGTTCGATGGTCGACACGCGAACACCGGCTTCATTCACCAGAGCGGTACAAAGCACAGTATCACGCACCTGATCGGCATTGGCTGGCAGCGCGACCACAGGATTCAGATCGGTACGCAAGTAAACGATCCCTGTGTTAACAGGCGCCGGACGGAACGTCATAGTGACTTTCCGGCCCGAATGCAGGCCCACACCGGTGGCCTGGACACTCGTTTTCAAGGTTCTTTGTCTAATCATGGGCGTATCCGCTTTAACAGCTCAAATTCCTGACCAGATGGTCGTTGCCGGGCCATCTTAGCACAATCCTTAAGCAACAAACAAACCAGAGCCATCAGAGGCTTAGTCTGCCTGCTTGCGCAGGAACGCAGGAATATCGAGATAATCCGGTTCGCGACGAGCTTGCGGCTCGGCGTTCACCACCTTGGCCGGGGCCTCTTCCATCACGCGAGACTGCAGGGCTTCGCTGATCAGGGGCTGACGAGCCGGACGCTCTTGAACCATGTTGTTCTTGACCAGAGTGATGTCGGGCTTGCGCTCGGCACCGATACCGGTCGCCACTACGGTAACGCGCAGTTCGTCGTGCATTTCCGGGTCGATTACGGTACCCACCACCACGGTGGCGTTCTCGGACGCGAAGGCCTTGACCGCGTTACCCACGGTCTCGAACTCTTCGATGGTCATGTCCATGCCGGCAGTGATGTTGACCAGGATGCCGCGGGCACCGGCCAGATCCACGTCTTCCAGCAGCGGGCTGGAGATGGCCTTCTCGGCCGCTTCTTCGGCACGGTCGTCACCGGAGGCGGAGCCGGTACCCATCATGGCGGTACCCATCTCGCGCATCACGGTCCGCACGTCCGCGAAGTCGACGTTGATGAGGCCCGGGCGGGTGATCAGCTCGGCGATGCCTTGCACCGCACCCAGCAGCACGTCGTTGGCTGCCTTGAAGGCGTCCAGCAGGGAGATGCCGCGACCCAGCACCTTCAGCAACTTGTCGTTGGGGATGGTGATCAGGGAGTCGACGTTCTTGGAGAGCTCTTCGATGCCGTGAGCGGCGAAGCCCATCCGCTTCTTCCCTTCGAAGGAGAACGGCTTGGTCACGACGGCAACGGTCAGGATACCCATCTCGCGGGCCACTTCGGCCACGATCGGTGCAGCACCTGTACCAGTACCACCACCCATGCCGGCAGCGATGAACACCATGTCGGAACCGGTCAGCAGCTCGCGCAGCGCTTCCCTGTCTTCCATGGCGGCGTCACGACCCACTTCCGGGTTGGCCCCGGCACCCAAACCCTTGGTGATACCACCGCCGATCTGCAAGGTGGTATTGGCACTGGAGTTGCGCAGTGCCTGGGCGTCGGTGTTCACGGTGATGAACTCGACACCTTCGATGTTTTGACGAACCATGTGCTCGACTGCGTTGCCGCCGCCGCCACCCACACCTATCACCTTGATGACGGCTTCGTCAGTGTGGCTATCCATAAATTCAAACATGTTGTCTCTCCGCTTTATTTGCCTGACTCAGCAAAATCTTTAGAACTCGCCACGCAACCAGTTGCTGACCCGTTTGACCAGCCCACCTACGCTTGCCTTGGCGGCATATTCCTTGTTACTGCCGGTGGATTGGTTGGTGCGGCCGTACTGCAACAACCCGACCGCAGTCGAGTACACCGGTGCCTGTACGTAGTCACTCAATCCCCGGATATTCATGGGCTCGCCCACCCGGACCTGGCTCTGGAAGATCTGCTCTGCGCACTCCACAATGCCTTCGATCTGGGCCGCGCCACCGGTCAAGACCACACCGGCGGCCAGCTGATGCTTGACCCCCTGTGCCTTCAGTTCGCTCTGCACCCGCACCAGCTCGTCATTCACCATGGAGAGCAACTCGGTGTAACGGGGTTCAATCACTTCCGCCAGTGTCTGCCGTTGCAGGCTGCGCGCCGGGCGACCGCCGACACTGGGCACTTCGATATTGTCTTCCTTGCTGACCAGGCGGCCGAGGGCACAGCCATAGCGCACCTTGATCGCCTCCGCATCCAGCGGCGGCGTGCCGAAGGCATAGGCGATGTCGCTGGTCACCGTGCTGCCGGCATAGGGAATCACCTTGGTGTGGCGCAGGGCGCCGCCGGTAAAGAGCGACATGTCCATGGTGCCACCACCGATGTCCACCACGCAGACACCCAGCTCCTTCTCGTCTTCGGTCAGCACGGCGTAGCTGGAGGCCAGGGCGGAGAAGATCAGCTGATCCACCCGCAGACCCACCTTCTCCACACACTTCTCGATGTTGCGCGCCATGTCGTTGTGGCAGGTGATGAGATGCACCTTGGCTGCCATCCGCACGCCGGAGAGGCCGACCGGGTTCTTGATCCCTTCCTGATAGTCGATGGCGAACTCCTGGGGCAGCACGTGCAGCACCCGCAGCTCGTCCGACAACCGCACCGACTTGGCGGTGTGGATGACGTTGTCCACATCCTCCTGGGTCACCTCTTCGTCGGAGATGGGCACCATGCCGGTCTCGTTGCGGCAATCGATGTGCTTGCCGGACAGCCCCAGATAGACGGAACTGATCTGGCAGTCTGCCATCATCTCGGCCTCTTCCACCGCGCGGCGCAGGGACTTGACCACGGAGTCGAGGTCATTGACCCCGCCCTTCTCCATCCCGCGAGAAGCGTGGCTGCCCATGCCGATGACATTGAGTTCGCCATCAGGCAATACTTCGCCAACCAGTACCGCCACCTTGGTCGTGCCGATATCCAGTCCGACAATCAAATTTCTATCTGCGGTGTTGGTCATTCACTTTCTCTTCGCTTTTCTTCCAGCCAACTGCCATCCCGGTGTCGTATCGAAGATCCACGTAAGCAACCCGCTCACGGGGCTCGATGACCGGAAAGGCATCGATAAACCGCTGCAGACGAAGCGCGATATCCGAGCGCCCCACAAACAGCTGAATGTTGCCATCCAGGGTCAGTTCCCAGGCATGGCGGGGGGTCAGATTCACCCCCAGCAACTTGTATCCCTTGGCCGCCAGCAGCGTTTCGTACTGATGGCTGGCTTCCAGCACCTTGGCGGCCTGATCATCGGGCCCGGACAACTGCATCAGGGGCTTCTTCACCCTGTCCGGGGCACTGAATACCTCACCCTTGGTGTTGACGAAGCGGTTACCGTTCCAGCGAGCCGCCACATCCTGTTCCGTGAGATAGACCTTGATCTTGTTCGGCCACTTCTTTCGTACCGAGACCTGGGCCACCCAGGGCAGGGCGTTCAGACGCGCCTGCAATTCGTTCACATCCAGCTCGAAGAAGTTGCGAAGTTCGGCACCATCCAGCACGGCAGCACGCAACTCATCGGCCTTCAAATATTCGTGTTGCCCCTGCAGCAACAGCTCGCTCATGGGCAACCGACTGGCATCCGTCAGCCAGTCTTTAACATCCAGCGCAGTCTGGTAGAGCCCCCACATGACCAGGATGAAAAATGCCACCCCGGCGATGAAGCCCCCCTTGGTGCGCCCTTGTGCCCTTGCCTCCACCCGATCGATCCCCGTAAAACGCGCCATGCCGGCCACTTGCAGACCGGTTCGCCATTATATAGGCCTCGGCTTGGCGGTCAAAATACTCATTGGGCCCTCAGGCACCGGATTTCATGCTATCCACGCTCAATTTCATCTCGCCGAGACGACGGGCCAGCGCACCGACGTTACCCGCCCCCTGGGTCAATACCAGATCCCCCTCGCCAATCAGGTCGGCCAGCACCGCGGGCACATCGTCCGGCGTTGCGACAAAGATGGGCTCCAGGGTGCCGCGGGAGCGGATGGAACGGCACAAGGCACGGCCATCGGCACCGGGAATGGGCTCCTCACCGGCGGCATAGACCTCCAGCATCACCAGCACGTCCACCTTGGAAAGCACATCCGCGAAATCTTCGTAGAGATCCCGGGTCCGGCTGTAGCGGTGCGGCTGGAACACCATCACCAGCCGCTTCTCGGGCCAGCCGGCGCGAGCGGCGTTGATGGTCACCTTCACTTCGCTCGGGTGATGACCGTAATCGTCCACCAGCATGGCCTTGCCACGGCCGGTTTCAAACTCGCCATATTGCTGGAAGCGGCGCCCCACCCCTTCAAACTTGGAAAGTGCCTGGATGATGGCCTCGTCGCCGATGCCGTCTTCGGTTGCCACCGCAATGGCGGCGGCGGCGTTGAGGGCGTTGTGGATGCCCGGCAGATTCAGGGTCACCTCCAGCTCACCCGCCCCTGCACGGCGCACCCGGAAACGGCTGCGATTGCTGGTCTGCACGAAGTCCAGCACCTGCACATCGGCATCATCGCTCAGACCGTAGGTGAGGGTGGGACGGGCGATCTCCGGCAGCATGGCGCGGATCACGGGGTCATCCACGCACACCACGGCCAGGCCGTAGAACGGCAGATTGTGCAGGAAATCGATGAAGGTGGCCTTCAACCTGGAGAAATCGCCACCATAGGTGTCCATGTGATCCGCTTCGATGTTGGTCACGATGGAGACCATGGGTTGCAGATGCAGGAAGGAGGCGTCGCTCTCGTCCGCCTCGGCAATCAGATAACGGCTGCTGCCCAGGCGGGCATTGGTGCCGGCGCTGTTGAGCAGACCGCCGATGACGAAGGTGGGGTCGCGATCCGCCTCGGCATAGATGCTCGCCACCAGACTGGTGGTGGTGGTCTTGCCGTGGGTCCCGGCGATGGCGATGCCGTGACGGAAGCGCATCAGTTCCGCCAGCATTTCGGCGCGGCGCACCACGGGAATACGCAGCTCGCGGGCAGCCAGCAGCTCGGGGTTGTCCTGCTTGATGGCGGTGGAAACCACCACCACGCTGGCACCGTCCACATGCTCGGCACTGTGACCGACAAAAATGTGTGCGCCCAAAGAGGCCAGGCGTTCGGTCACCCCGTTGCGGGCCAGATCAGAGCCGGTCACCTGATACCCTTCATTGGCAAGCACTTCCGCAATACCGCCCATACCGGCGCCACCGATGCCGATGAAGTGGATGCGACGCACGCGGCGCATTTCGGGGATAACGGTACGCAGTTTTGCCAGTTCAACCTTGGTCATAGTTCTTTCTCAATTCGCGGCCACAGGCCATTTTCATTCGGCGACATTCATCAGTTCGAAGACAGAAGCGGGGCCTTGGCGGCACATCTTGGCCTTCCATCTCGTTTGGCTCAGCCGGTGGCGAGCCGTTTGCACTCATCGGCAACCCGTTCGGCAGCATCGATGATGGCGACCCGGCGCGCGGCCTGGGCCATGTTCAACAGAGTTTCCCTGCGCCCGGCGAGCCAGGATAGACGCGACGCCAGCGCCGCCGGCGTCAGCTCGGACTGGGGCAGGAACTCGGCCGCACCGCCGTCGACCAGGGTCAGGGCGTTGCGGGTCTGGTGATCGTCCACCGCATGGGGCAGGGGCACGAAGATGGCGGCCACACCGGCAGCGGCCACTTCGGAGACGGTCAATGCGCCGGCGCGGCACACCACCAGGTCGGCCCAGGCATAGGCATCCGCCATGTCCTTGATAAATTCACTCACCTCGGCCTCGACCCCCAGCCCGGCATAGGAGGCAGCCACAAACTCCCCGTTGCCCTTGCCGCACTGGTGACGCACCTCGATGGGCACACCGGCAGTTGCAACCGCAGGAGGCACCTGCTCGTTGAGGACCCGGGCCCCCAGGCTGCCACCGACCACAAGCAGGCGCAGAGGATCGCTGCTGCTGCGCAGTTGGGGATCCGGCAGCGCCACCACCTCGGGGCGCACCGGGTTACCCACCACGGCGGTACGGGCATTGGGGGCGAAGGCACCCGGGAAGGCCATCAGTACCCGCCTGGCGATACGGGCCAGCAGCTTGTTGGTCAGGCCGGCGGCGGCATTCTGCTCGTGCAGCAGCAGCGGAATGCCGGACAGCCAGGCGGCCACGCCACCCGGGCCGGAGGCGAAGCCCCCCATGCCCAGCACCACATCGGGCTGGATGGTCTTGAGCACCTGGCGGGCCTGCAGCACGGATTTGATGACACGGTAGGGCGCCGCGAGCAGCCGTTTGATGCCGTTGCCACGCACCCCCTGGATGTCGATGAAGGAGATGGGATAACCATGGGCAGGCACCAGCTCCGCCTCCATCCGGTCGGCAGTACCGAGCCAGTGGATGGTCCAGCCCTGGGCCTTGAGGCGATCGGCGACGGCCAGGCCGGGGAACACATGCCCCCCGGTACCACCCGCCATCACCAGTAACGTCTTGCTCACGCAACCTCCCGCACGCGCGCCTGGGCACTTGCCTGGCGCAACTCGAAATCGATACGAATCAACATGCTCACCGCCACCATCATGATGATGAGACTGGAGCCGCCATAACTGACCAGCGGCAGGGTCAGCCCCTTGGTAGGCATCATGCCGCTGGCGGCACCGACGTTGACGAAAGTCTGGAAGCTGAACCAGATGCCGATGCCGATGGCCAGATAACCTTCATAGAGCCGCTCGGCCACCAGCGCCTGGTGACCCAGCTTGAGCGCCTTCACCGCCAGCGCAAAAATCAGGAAGAGTGCGCCAAGCACCCCCACGTAGCCCAGCTCTTCGCCCAGAATGGCGAACACGAAGTCGGTGTGGGCCTCCGGCAGGTACTCCATCTTCTGGATGGAGTTGCCGAGCCCCTCGCCAAACCAGCTCCCCCGACCAAAGGCCATCAGGGACTGGGTCAGCTGATAGCCGCTGCCGAAGGGGTCTGCCCAGGGGTCGAGGAAGGAGGTCACCCGCCGCATCCGGTAGGGCTCCGCGATGATCAGGGTAACCACGGCGCTCACCCCCACCAGGATGAGACCGATGAACTGCACCAGCCGGGCACCGGCCAGGAACAGCATCCCGAGGGAGGTGACGAACATCACCACCACTGACCCGAGATCCGGCTGGGCCAGCAGCAGGATGGCCACCACGAACAGCACCGCCATGGGTTTCATGAAGCCGATGAAGCGCTCGCGCACCTCGCTTTGACGGCGCACCAGATAACCCGCCAGATAGACGAACAGCGCCAGCTTGCCGAACTCGGCCGGCTGCAAGTTGAAGGGGCCCAGCGGCAGCCAGCGTACCGAACCGTTGACGCTGCGGCCCACCAGCAACACCATCACCAGCAGCACGATGGCCAGCAACAACATGGGACCGTTGTAGTGCTGCCAGCGTGCCATGGGCACCTGCAACACGAACCAGGAGATACCCAGCGCCATCACCAGGAACATGCCGTGGCGCTTCACGAACATGAAGGGATCGTTGTTGATGGCGATCCCCTCAGGAATGGAAGCGGACGCCACTATTACCAGCCCGACGCCCATCAGGGCGAGAGCCAGTACCACCAGCTGCCGATCGTAGAGACCGGCGGGGCGCGCCGGTAGCAACCAGCGCTGCAAGAATCCCGCAACCACGCGCAGGGCGTTCATAAGCCCATCACCAGTTCGGTGAAGCGATCGCCGCGCGCTTCAAAGGATTTGAACTGATCCAGGCTCGCGCAGGCCGGCGCCAGCAGCACCCAGTCACCGGGCCTGGCATCGACCGCCGCCTTGGCGACAGCAGCGTCAAGATCGGCAACCCGCTCGGTCTGTTCGCCCAAGGCCAGCAGCACCTCGGCATCCTGGCCAAAGCAGTACATGTGATCGATCTGGCTGCCGAGCAGCGCCTGCACCGGGCCGAAGTCCTGCCCCTTGCCTTGGCCACCGGCCAGCAGCAGCAGGCGGCCCTTGACCGCTTCACGTACCCCGGCCACGGCGGCCAGGGTCGCCCCCACGTTGGTGGCCTTGGAGTCGTTGATCCAGCGCACCCCATTTACCTCCCGCACGAAGCGGGCACGGTGAGGCAGGCCTTCAAAGCGGCGCAGCACGGCAAGTTGTGCCTCGCGGGGAATGCCCACCGCATCGCACAGGGCCATGGCCGCCAGGGCATTGGCCTGGTTGTGGGCACCCACTATCTTCATCTCGTCCACCGCCAGGAGCGGCTCGCCGTGCAAGGTCAGCCAGTGACGGCCCTCCAGCTCGCAGCGACCGTAGCCGTTGCAGTCGAGGCCGAAACTCTGCCACACCTGACCCACATCGGGCAGGGTCTGGGGATCGTCGCGATTGATCAGGATGTGCTGGGAGTGCTGATGGATCTCCATCTTGGCGGCGCGGTAATCCGCCATGCCGGCATAGCGATCCATATGATCTTCACTGAGGTTCAGGACCACGGAGGCGGCGGCCCGCAGGCTGTAGGTGGTCTCGAGCTGGAAGCTGGAGAGCTCCAGCACGCAGAGATCCATGGGCTGCTTGAGGAGTGACAGCGCCGGGGTGCCAATATTGCCCCCCACACCGACCTTGAGTCCCGCCTCGGCGATCATCTCACCCACCAGGGTGGTGACCGTGCTCTTGCCGTTGGAACCGGTGATGGCGATGACGGGCGTCTGGGTTTCACGCACGAACAGTTCGATGTCACCGACGATGCGCACCCCGAACTCGGCGGCGGCCTTCAACTCCGGAGTCGCCAGGGCGATGCCCGGGCTGGCCACTATCATGTGCGCCTGCTTGAGCCGCTCCGCGTCCAGCCCGTGGATGAGCTCCACCTCGGGGGGAAGCTCGTCCTTGCCCGGCGGGTTGGCACGGGTGTCCATCACCAGCGGCGTGACGCCGCGGTCGAGGAAGTAATCGACGCAGGAGAGTCCGGTTTTGCCGAGTCCGATGATGATGACCATGGCTTACCTCACCTTCAGGGTGGCGAGGCCAAGCAGCACCAGCATGAGGGTGATGATCCAGAAGCGCACGATGACGCGCGGCTCCGGCCAGCCCTTCTTCTCATAGTGGTGATGGATGGGGGCCATGCGGAAGATCCGCACGCCGCGCAGTTTGTAGGATCCGACCTGCAGGATCACCGAGACGGTCTCCATCACGAAGACGCCCCCCATGATCACCAGCAGGAACTCCTGGCGCACCAGCACGGCTATGGTACCGAGCGCGCCGCCCAGGGCCAGGGAACCCACGTCCCCCATGAAGACCTGGGCCGGGTAGGTGTTGAACCAGAGGAAGCCCAGGCCCGCGCCCACGATGGCGGTACAGACGATCACCAGTTCGGAGGTGTAGGGCACGTAGGGAATGTGCAGGTAGTTCGCGAAGTTGACGTTACCGGTCGCCCAGGCGATCAGGGCGAAGCCCCCCGCCACCATCACGGTGGGCATGATGGCGAGGCCATCCAGGCCATCGGTCAGGTTGACCGCGTTGGAGGTACCGACGATGACGAAGTAGGTCAGCAGGATGAACATCAGGCCGAGCTGGGGCATCACATCCTTGAGGAAGGGGACCACCAGCTGGGTCTGACCATCGTGGGTGGCCGTGGCGTAGAGGAAGACTGCCACACCCAGCGCGACCGCGGACTGCCAGAAGTACTTCCAGCGGGCGATGAGGCCATCGGTGTTCTTGCGCACCACCTTGAGATAGTCATCGGCAAAACCGATGGCGCCATAGGCCCCCAGCACGAACAGCACCAGCCAGACATAGGGGTTGTCGAGGCGGCACCAGAGCAGCACAGAAGTGAAAATGGCTGCAATGATCATCAGGCCGCCCATGGTCGGGGTGCCCTTCTTGCTGAGGTGGGATTCGGGACCGTCGTTGCGGATCACCTGGCCGAACTTCATGATCTGCAGGCGACGGATGAGGCGCGGCCCCATCCAGAGCTCCACCACCAGACCGGTGATGATCGACAAGATGGCGCGAAACGTCAGGTAGGAGAAGACGTTGAAGAAGGTGAAGTGCGGGGTGAGCAGTTCCGCCAGCCAGACTAGCATGTGGCTGACTCCTGATGGCCCTTGACCATCTCGACGATATCTTCCATGTGGGAGCCGCGGGCACCCTTGACCAAGATCGCGATTTCTTGATGTGTATTTATCATTTGCGCAAGCACTTCAAACAACGACGCCTTGTTATCGAAATGTCGGCCAGCCGCGGCATCTGCGGTGTGGCGACTCTGTTCCCCTACGGTCAGCACGGCATCGAGGCCCTGCTCACGGGCGTGGTGTCCGACCCGGGCATGCTGCGCGGCGGACTCCTCACCCAACTCTTTCATGTCACCGAATACCAGCACCTTGTAGCCGTTCATGGCGGTCAGGGCATCGATACCCGCCAGCACGGACTCCACGCTGGCGTTGTAGGTGTCATCCACCAGAGTGAGGCCACCCCAGCGTTGCACGCAGAAACGGCCCTTGACCGGCGCCATCTGCTCCAGCCCCGCCTTGACGGACGCAAGCAATGCGCCCAGGGCCAGGGTACCGGCGGCAGCAGCCAGGGCGTTGGCCACGTTGTGGCGACCCGGAATGGCCAGGGTCAGATTCACCTCTCCCAGGGGCGTCACCATCACGAACCCGGCACAACCCTGCTCGTTGAGCACGATGTCGCGGGCGTGGAACGGCTGACGCTGATCCTCAAGGGAGAAGGCGCAGTGGATGCCCTTTTCACGCCACTTCGGCCAGAACTCGTTGTCGGCATTGACGATGGCGGTGCCGCCCTCGCCTAACCCTTCGAAGATTTCGCTCTTGGCATGGAACACCCCTTCCAGGGAGCCAAAGCCTTCCAGGTGCGCGGCAGCGACGTTGTTGATGATGGCGGCGTCGGGTCTGGCGAGCGACGTGGTCCAGGCGATCTCGCCCGGGTGGTTGGCTCCCAGCTCCATCACCGCGAACTGGTGTTGCGGCTCGAGGCGCAGCAGGGTCAGCGGCACCCCCACCTCGTTGTTGAAGTTGCCGGCGGTGGCCAGCACCTCCCCTTCACAACGCAGGATGGCCGTCGCCATCTCCTTCACCGTGGTTTTGCCACAGCTGCCGGTGATGGCGAGGACTTTCGGATTGATGCGCTCGCGCACCAGCCTGCCCAGACGTCCAAGCCCCTTGAGGGTGTCGCCCACCACCAGTTGTGGAATGGCCAGCGGCAATTCGCGCTCCACCAGCAGGGCACTGGCGCCGGCGGCAACCGCCTGGTCGCAGAAATCGTGGGCGTCGAAACGCTCGCCGCGCAGGGCCACGAACAGCGCCCCCGCGCCCAGGGTACGGGTGTCGGTGCTGACCGCCGTGATCTCATGGTCGCCCCCGATCAGACGGGCATCGAGCACCTGCGCCAGGTCGGCAAGCCTGAGGGTCATCATTTGAATGACTCCATTAATGTGTGCAAGGCGGCTGCGACGGTTTCCCGATCGCTGTAGTGCCGCTTGTCGGTTCCAATGATCTGATAATCCTCGTGGCCTTTGCCGGCCACCAGGATGATGTCCTCTTTGCTCGCTTGACTCAGTGCCAGCTGGATTGCCTTGGTCCTGTCGTGCTCAATCTGCACGGCGCCGGGATCGCGAAGACCCGCCACCATGTCGGCCATGATCCGGGCCGGCTCCTCGGTACGGGGATTGTCGTCGGTCAGGATCACGCAGTCCGCATGCAGCTCCGCCATGGCAGCCATCATGGGACGCTTGCCGCGATCCCTGTCGCCGCCGCATCCCACTAGGCACCAGAGCCGACCGTGACAGTGCACCCGCAGGGCCTGCAATGCCTTCTCCAGCGCATCCGGGGTGTGGGCGTAATCGACCACGGCGAGCGGCGCATCACCACCGCCGAAGCACTCCATGCGACCGGTCACCGGTTGCAGTCTGGGAGCCGTCGCCAGCAGGTCATCGAAGTCGTAGCCGAGCACCAGCATGGCGCCCATGGCGCCCAGCACGTTGCTGACGTTGAAGCGGCCGAGCAAGGGGGCGGATAATACACCATTCCCCCAGCTGGAGTTAATGCGCGTATCAAAACCTTGTTGGTGGAAATGGGGATCCTGCGCCGTCAGTTGTCGTCCGGCATGGTTTTCAATCGGACCATGAACCCCGAAGGCCACCGCACCGGGATAGGTCGCCAGCCATTGCCGTCCCAGATGGTCATCGGCGTTGATGACGGCGCAAGGCTCATCCACCAGCTTCAGCAGCTCCTCCTTGGCGGCGGCATAGGCCTCCATGGTGCCGTGATAGTCCAGATGATCCCGACTCAGGTTGGTGAAGACTGCCGAGGCAAACGGCAGGGCCGCCACGCGATGCTGCACCAGACCGTGGCTGGAGACCTCCATCGCCACCAGATCAGCCCCCTGCTGCTGCAAGGCGGCCAGATTGGCCTGCACCTGGACCGCGCTGCCCGTGGTGTTCTCTGCTTCGATGAGCTCGCCAAACAGACCGTTGCCTATGGTGCCCATGACCCCGGCCTTGCCCCCCAGCAGGGTGCGCCAGTTGGCCACCAGCAGGGCCGTGGTGCTTTTGCCGTTGGTGCCCGTGATGCCCACCAGTTGCAGCTTTTGCGCAGGGTGACCGTAGAAATGACCGGCCAGCTCGGAGAGGCGAGCGGGAAGATCCCTCATGCCGATGCAGGGGATCTGGGTCGCCGGAGGGACGAATTCTCCGTCCTCCTCAAACAGCACGGCGGTCGCTCCCTGAGCCACCGCCTGTTCGATGAAGCGCCTGCCATCCACCTGATGGCCACGAATCGCCACGAAGAGCGAGCCGGGACCGACCCGCCGGCTGTCGAGCTGGAGATCGGTGAGGGAAAGCGCTGGGGCATCGATGCCGAAGCGGCTCATCAGTTGATCAAGTGTGCGGGGCGGCATGGGAAGCCTCCGAAAATGCGGGAATGCGGGCGCTCGTACACGCCATGGAAAACGCCCCGACAGCAGCGGGGTCGATGGAAAAAGCCGGATGCCCGTCAAGTACGCGGTGCGCCATTGTTGGCCTCCGTGCGGGCAAGTTTGGCGGGTACCTCGGGCGGGATCGCATCGGGACGGATGTTGAAGAGCTGCAACACGCCTCCCATGGCCTCCGCAAAGGGCGGGGTCGCCACGGCACCGCCGTAGTAGGCATCCCCCTTGGGTTCGTTGATCACCACCACCATGACGAAACGGGGATTGCTGGCCGGTGCGAAACCGGCAAACCAGGCCATGTAGTCCTTGCCATAGCCCCCAGCCACGGCCACCTTGGCGGTACCACTCTTGCCACCGACCCGATAACCGGGGATCTGGGCCTTGGGAATGGCATTGCTGACCACGTACTCCAGCGCCTGCAACATGGCAGCGGCGTTGTTGTGATCGATGACCTGCTCACCCTTGGGCGGCTTGGTCACCTTGATGATGGAGAGCGGTACCCGCTTGCCCTTGTTGGCCAGGGTGGCGTAGGCGGAGGCCAGCTGCAGCGGGGTCACTCGCAGACCATAACCGAACGACAGGGTAGCTCGCTCGATGTCGGACCAGCGGCGACGCTGGGGCAGCATGCCGCTGCTCTCCCCCATCAGGCCGCTGCCGGTGTCCATGCCGAAGCCCACCATGCTCAGGGTGTTGATCATCTCCTGGGCCGGCATCCGCAGCGCGATGCGCGACATGCCGATGTTGGAGGAGTAGCGCAGGATGTCGTACAGGTTGGTCGCCTTATGGATACTCACGTCACGGATCTGCTTGGCCCCGATGAAGAGGGGACCGCCCGGGATGAAGTCCTTCCAGCTGGTGACACCGGCTTGCAAGGCACTAAGCAAAATCAATGGCTTGACCGTGGAACCCGGCTCATAGGTATCGGTCACCACCCGGTTTCGCACTCGGAAACTCTGGTACTGGCCGCGGTTGTTCGGGTTGTAGGAGGGGGTGTTGACCATGGCGAGCACCTCGCCGGTCTTCACATCCAGCATCACCATGGAGCCGGAGGTCGCCTTGTTCTCGTCGGTGGCCCGTTTGAGGGCGCGATAGGCCAGCGCCTGCACCCGCTGATCGATGCTCAGTTGCAGATCGTTGGCGTGCTTGCCCTCTTTCACCAGGCCCAGGCGCTCGATGACGCGGCCCTGCCTGTCCTTGCGCACTCGCATCTCGCCAGGGGTTGCGGTCAGCCACTCGTTGTAGCTGCGCTCAATCCCCTCGATGCCGCTGCCATCGATGTTGGTCACCCCCACCAGGTGGGAGCTTATCTCGCCGGTCGGGTAGAAACGGCGCGCCTCGGGGCGCAGATAGATGCCCCCCAGCTTCAACCCCTTGATGTACTCGGCCACCGCAGGCGTCACCTGTCGCTGCAGATAGACGAAGCGCTTGCTCGGGTTGGCGATGCGATGCTTGAGGGTGTTGATGTCGAGCTTGAGCACGGCGGAGAGTGCCAGCCAGGCACGCTCGTTGTGGATGGCACCGGACTCGTGCACCGTCTTGGGATCGGCCCAGACCGCTTCGACCGGCACGGATACCGCCAACTGTTCGCCATTGCGGTCCGTGATCATGCCGCGCACCGCCTGGGTGGAGGTGGTGCGCAGGGAGCGCATATCCCCCTCCTGGCGCAGTCTGTCCGGATCGATCACCTGGATCCAGGCCAGCCGCAGGATCAGCCCGGCAAACGCGATGCCGATGAAGAAAACCAGGGTACGAAAGCGCCACGGGTAGAGTGAGGGTGCTTTCGCCTTGGCTTTGTCCTTTGCCGGAGCCTTGGTGGCGGCCTTGCGTGTCATGGTTGTGTAATTACCTTTTCAGTGGTCACCAGGGGACGAGCCATCTGCAACTTGTCCATGGCCAGACTCGCCACCCGGGAGTGCTCAGCCAATGTGCCCTGTTCCAGCAAGAGGTGGCGCCACTCGATGTTGAGCCTGTCCTCCTCCGCCATCAGATCGTTCTGCTTGGCCGTCAGACCCCGGGTCATGTTGGTCACCAGGATCACCGCAAAGGCGGTGACCAGCACGGCGACGGTCAACAGGACCTGCAACTTGTGGCGCCAGAGATCCGCAACGATCTCCCTGGCGAGGTGAACGCGCACGTCGCTCATCGTTTACTCCGCAAGACGCTCTGCGACCCGCAGCACCGAACTGCGGGACCGGGTGTTTTCATTGACCTCGTGGTCGGAAGGCTTGAGCGCCTTGCCGATCGACTTCAGCTTGCGACCACCGGCAAGCTGGGCTTCAGTCAGGGGGATGCCGTGGGGTACTTCAGGACCTTTCTCGTGCTTGCGAATGAAATGTTTCACCAGCCGATCTTCCAGAGAGTGGAAGCTGATGACGGAGAGACGGCCGTGAGGAGCCAGCACGTCCAGCGCGCCGTTGAGGGCGGTTTCGATCTCGTCCAGCTCGCTGTTGATATAGATGCGGATGGCCTGGAAGCTGCGGGTCGCCGCGTGCTTGCCCTTCTCCTTGCTCGGGTTGACCCGGGAAATCATCTCCGCCAGTTGGCGGGTGCGCACATAGGGCTCGGTCACCCGATCGTGTACGATGGCGCGAGCAATCTTCTTGGCGAAGCGCTCCTCACCGAAGGTTTTCAGCACCCAGGCGATGTCGTCCACATCGGCACGGGCCAGCCACTCGGCGGCGCTCTGACCGGAGGTGGGATCCATCCTCATGTCGAGCGGGCCGTCCTTCATGAAGCTGAAGCCACGTTCGGCATCGTCAAGCTGGGGGGAGGAGACACCGAGATCCAGCAGGAAGCCATCGACCTTGCCCAGCAGGCCGCGCTCGGTCAGATAGCGGGTGATGCCGGAGAAGGGACCGTGCACGATCTCGAAACGGGGATCCTGGATCTTGGCCGCCTCGGCAATGGCCTGGGGATCCCGGTCGATGGCGATCAGACGGCCGTTCGGGCCCAGATGCTGGAGAATGAGACGAGAGTGACCACCCCGGCCAAAGGTACCGTCGACGTAGATACCGTCCGGCTTGATGGCCAGCCCTTCGACGGCTTCGTGTAACAGCACTGTGATGTGTTCAGCGGCTTGGGTCATTTATAAAGAAAAATCCTGTAGTCGTGGTGAACTTGCCCAGTCGTCCTCGGGCAGGCCCAGGATGTCGTCGTTGATCTGTTGTTGCCAGCGGGCTTCATCCCACAGCTCGAATTTGTTGAGCTGGCCCACCAGCATGACTTTCTTGTCCAGCCCGGCATGGCTGCGCAGCGGCTGGCTGAGCAGCAGACGGCCATTGCCATCCAGTTCGCATTCGGCCGCGTGGCCGAGCAGCAGACGCTGCAGGCGGCGTTCCGCCGGGTTGGTGCTGGAAAGGGTCTTCAGCTTGCGCTCCACCTCTTCCCATTCATTCAGGGGATAAAGCAGCAGACAGGGATGGGCGATGTCGATGGTGCAGACCAGCTGGCCGTCGCATTCGTCGCGCAGCCAATCACGAAATTTGGTCGGAATCGCCAACCGCCCCTTGCTGTCCAGGCTGATGGCGTGAGCGCCACGCAACAAATTGCAGTCCCCGAAGGTGAGTTATGGGGGCTAGATGCCCAATAAAACCACTTTGATCCACTTTTCTCCACCATGAAGTTTAAGGACGAGCAGGGGGCTTTTCAAGCAAGGATCTCGGGCATGGGGAACATATTGACGCAGCGTGATGGGACTACCGATTAAATGAATTGATTTTCCACAAGTTATTTGTGTTACCCGCAACTCGATTAATTTTCAGCAATTAAAAAACTGACAAATTGCACGAATAAACATCAGCCATGCAGGCCGCGCTTCTCCAGCGCCATCACGATATTCAGAACATGGAAAAATTCCACATAACAGATTGATATAAAATACATTTGTTAAACATAGCTAGCCCAACAGTAAATATCACGAGTCAACCGAGGCAGTACTTTATGGTTAATAAAAAGAGCCTTGCGATAAATCGCAAGGCTCTTCAGGAAAGAGGTCGGAGTCGGCCTGTAAGCCGGGTTCTGTACCGGGTTGCCCCGGGTAGCAATCATTCCTCTAGGCCAGCAATCGCTCGCTGGCTCAAGCAACCTACCCGCCCCCAACGCGGGCCGCGCCAATAGGGGCCTATTTGGTCTTGCTTCGGGTGGAGTTTACCGTGCCACGAACTGTTGCCAGTCGCGCGGTGCGCTCTTACCGCACCCTTTCACCCTTACCTGATCCCTTGCGGGCCATCGGCGGTCTGCTCTCTGTTGCACTGGTCGTAGGCTCGCGCCCCCCAGGCGTTACCTGGCACCCTGCCCTGTGAAGCCCGGACTTTCCTCCCCTCCGCCCGTCTGTCCCGAGGGACACAACGACGAAGCAGCGATTGCCCAGCCAACTCCGAGGCGCGGATTATAGCCTCGCGAGACGGACGGGGTAAACCGTCAATTCCGGTTTACGGCAATTAATAGTGCTCAAGACCGTATTTGTAGAGGGCGTTCTTCTTCACCCCGTGGATCTCGGCGGTGAGGGCTGCAGCCTTCTTGAGGGGCAGCTCGCTGACCAGCAGGCCCAGGGTGCGGATCGCCTCCGCAGGCAACTCGTCATCCACCTTGCTGGCACCGGCGACCACCAGCACGATCTCCCCGCGGCAACGGTTATCGTCCTCTCCGAGCCAGGCCAGCATCTCGGAGGCGGGCAGACCGTGGATGGACTCGAAGGTCTTGGTCAGCTCGCGGCACACCACCACCTGGCGCTCACCAAGGATGCGAGCAATCGCTTCCACGGTATCCTGCACCCGGCGCGGCGATTCGTAGAACACCAGAGAGCGGGTGTCTTCGATGACGGCTTGCAGGCGATCATCCCGCCCCTTGGCCTTGGCCGGCAGGAAACCCTCGAAGGCGAAGCGGTCGGTGGGCAGCCCGGCGGCGGACAGCGCCGTGATGGCGGCGCAGGGACCGGGCAGCGGCACCACCTTGACCCCGGCTTCGCGACAACGGGTGACCAGGTGATAACCGGGGTCGCTGATGAGCGGCGTCCCCGCATCGGAGACCAGGGCCACGCTCTTGCCCTCCTTGATGCGGGCGATCAGCACATCCGCCTTTTGCTGCTCGTTGTGATCGTGCAGGGCAAAGGTCGATACCGCGATCTGGTAGTGGCTGAGCAGGATCCCGGTATGCCGGGTATCCTCGGCGGCCACCAGATCGACGCTGCGCAGCACGTCCAGTGCTCGCTGGGTGATGTCGGCCAGATTGCCGATCGGAGTGGGGACTATATACAGGGTTGGGATGTCACTCATGGGAGCTCCGAGTGTCCCGACAATTGTGTCGCCATATTGGCCCGTTTACACTATGGAGAATTTCAACACTGGTCGGGGAATGAACTTGAACCGGGTTATAAAGCAGCTAAGTGTATCACGACTCTTCGGCATCCTACTCGCGGCAGTCCTGCTCGCCGCCTGTGCGTCGGAGCCCAATCAATCTTCCGGACAACCCGGCATGCCGTCAGCCTTCTCGGATCTGACCAAGAATGCCCAGTGGTATCTGGAGCAAGTGGATCCCGCCAAACCGGCAGAGGCCTTCGTGTGGCAGATGATGGCGGCGCGCAGCTATCTGGCGCTCGGCCAGGCCAAACCGGCTGCCGCTCTGTATCAGCAGTTGCAGAAGCAGGCGAAGAGCCCGGTGCAGCAGGCGCAGTTGCAACTGCTGCAGGCACACCTGCTGCTCGCCCAGGGCAACGCCAACCAGGCGCTGATCCTGCTGGAAGGCAAGCCGGATGTGGTGCTGGATGCCGATACCCAGAAGGACTGGTACCGCCAGCGCGTGGTGCTGCAGCTCGACATCAACAACAAGTTTGGTGCGGCCAAGTCGCTGATCCTGCTGGAACCTTATCTGGCCAAGAATGAGCTGGCCACCAATCACCAGCAGATCTGGTCACTGCTGAAAAGCATGACCCCCTCCACCCTGCAGGCGCTCGAAGAGGAGCCAGCTCCCGATGTGACCACCGGCTGGCTGCGTCTTGCTGCGCTGGTGAACGAATTCGGGGCACAGCCGAGCCAGCTGGCCCGCCAGCTTGCCGGCTGGAAGCAGAGCTTCCCTAACCACCCGGCCCAGAGCGACATGCCGGCCGGCCTTGGGGATCTCGCTATCACGGACAACGGTTCGCTGCAGCAGATCGCCGTCTTCCTGCCGCTCTCCGGCAACCTGGAAGCCCAGGGCGCCGCCATCCGCAACGGCATGCTGATGTCCTACAAGGAAAATCAGAGCCAGTTCACCCTGAACTTCTACGATACCCAGGGCAAGGCGATGGGGGATCTCTACAAGCAGGCGATTCAGGAAGGGGCCAACATGATCATCGGCCCCCTGCTCAAGGATCAGGTGGAGGAGCTGCTCAAGTCGAATCCGACCGTGCCGGTGCTGGCGCTCAACGAGCTGGACAAGCCGATCGTCAACCACAACACCTTCTATTTCTCGCTCTCCGCCGCTGCCGATGCGAGCCAGGCGGCCCAGTACCTCTATGGTCAGGGCTATCGCAAGCCGCTGCTGATCGCGGCACAAGGCCGGATTGGCTACAGCAGTATCAAGGCGTTTGAGCAGGCCTGGGCCGGCGCCAGCCAGGAGAAGCCCGTGGTTGCCACCTTCGGGGCGCGCAACGAAGTGCAGGGCATGGTCAAGAACGCTCTGAGCGGCCGTTCCACGGCACGAGCCGGGGAGATTGTCCAGCTGTCCGATGCCGCGCCGCGCAGCATCGACGCCGTCTATGTGGTGGCCAACAGCCTGGAGACCCGGATGATCAAGCCCTATGTGGACATCTCGGTCAATCCCATGGGCAGCCTGCCCATCTACAGCAGCTCGCGGGGATACGACGGCGGGACGACCGAGGTGGCATCCGAGCTTAACGGCATGCATATCTCCGACATGCCACTGCTGCTGGGTGGCTTCGAGACGCAGCGTGAACAGATTGCCCTGCTCTGGCCCCAGACCCAGGGCGACCTGCTGCGCCTGTTCGCCCTCGGTTACGATGCCGTCAGCCTGGCAGGCAACCTGCCGCAAATGCGCAAGGTCAATGCCATGCAGCAACCCGGCATGAGCGGCCAGCTGAGCGTGGATCCCCAGGGCAACATAGTGCGCATGCTGGACTGGGCCACCTACCAGAATGGCAAGCTGGTCAGCGACAGCGCCGCCCCCCAGCTGGAGGATGCGACTAATGAAGAGGCTACTGACACAACTTCACCAGCAGTGGTTGAACCTGTTGCCGTCGGCAGCGACGAGCAAGGGACAACACTTTGAGCAAATAGCGGAACGCTGGTTGCAGGCCCGCGGCCTGCAACCCGTGACCCGCAACTACCGCTGCCGTGGCGGCGAGATCGATCTCATCATGCGCCAGGGGGAGACCCTGGTGTTCGTTGAAGTGAGATATCGCGCCAACGCCACCCATGGCGGTGCAGCCAGCTCGGTCACCCGGCGCAAGCAGCACAAGATCGTGCTGGCCGCGCGCCACTATTTCAAGCAACATGCCATCAATGAGGCCAACCAGGCCTGTCGATTCGATGTGATCGCGTTCGAGGGCGACCAGCCGGACTGGATCCAGAACGCGTTTTAAGAGGACCCCATGACTGATCCCATCAAAGAGAATTACACCGAGAGTATCCAGACCAAGATAGCTGCCGCCGAAGCACTGCCGGATGCCATCCATACGGCAGCCCAGATGCTGACCATCTGCCTGCTCAATGGCCACAAGGTGATGGCATGTGGCAATGGTCCTTCCTCGGCATTGGCACAGCTGTTCATTTCCGAACTGGTGAACTGCTATGAAACTCCTCGCCCCTCCCTGCCCGGTCTCGCCCTGACGCCCGACATGGCGACCATCAGCGCCATCGCCACGGATCACGGTTTCGAAGAGGTCTATGCCAAACAGATACGTGCTCTGGGACAACCAGGCGACATCCTGGTGGTCATCACCACGACAGGCAACAGCCGCAGCCTCATCAAGGCTGCGGAGGCCGCCCTCTCCCGCGACATGACCATCATTGTTCTCGGTGGCGGAGACGGGGGAGAGATCGCCGGTCTGCTGGGCCCCAATGACGTGGAGATCCGCGTTCCTTCCGCTCGCCGTCCTCGTATTCTGGAAGTGAACCTGTTGACCCTGCACTGTCTCTGTGATCTCATCGACCAGACACTTTTCCCGCAACAGGAAGACTGAAACCATGAAGAAGCCTATTCTCGCTCTTGCCCTGCTGACTGGCGTCCTGCTGCTGCAAGGCTGTGCTGCCGTGGTGGTCGGTGGCGCGGCTGGCACCGCCAAAGCGAGCGGCGATCGCCGCACCCTGGGTGCCCAGTGGGACGATCAGACCATAGAGCTGAAAGCCGCCAACCTGTTAGCCGACAACAAGCCCCTGAGCGCCGCCAGCAAGATCAGTGTCTACAGCAACAACGGCCGTGTGCTGCTGGTGGGTCAGACACCTTCTGACGCTTACAAACAGGAAGCGGGTAGAATCGTGAGCCGGGTTGAAGGGGTTCGCCATGTCTACAACGAACTGCGCCTTGGCAAACCAGTCAGTATCGGCGTGCGCAGCAATGACACCTGGATCACCTCCAAGGTGCGGGCCGACATGCTGGGCACCAAGAACTTCGACAGCGCCAAGGTGAAGGTTGTCACCGAGAATGGCGAGGTATTCCTCATTGGGCTGGTCACCCGCCAGGAAGGGGATCAGGCCGTGGAAATCGCCCGCCACGTCAGCGGCGTTAAACAGGTGATCAAAGCCTTCGAGTTTGCCCAGAATTGACCCTCTGGCAGGATGAAAAAACGCAGCCTTCAGGCTGCGTTTTTTATTTGATGACTTTCAGGGTCGGGCGACCGCTCGGGCGCGGTGGTTCCGGCTCGGGGTCAACCGACGTTGGTGTCTGTGCCTGTTCCAGCCAGAGGTCATACCCGGGCTCCGGCGGGAACAGGGTCCCCACTCCATTCTCCCTGGCATGGATGGCCAGTACGGCCGCCATGGGGATATAGACCTGCTGCGATACGCCACCGAAACGGGCGCTGAAGCTGACAGCGTCATTGTCCATGTGGAACTGGCCCACGGCCCGGGGGGCTATGTTCAGAACAATCTGGCCATCCTGCACGAACTGCATCGGTACCATCACATGGGGAATGTTGGCATTGACCACCAGATGGGGAGTCAGATCGTTATCCAGCAACCAGTCAAAAAACGCCCGCAGCAGATACGGGCGACTGGGTGTCATTGTCGGTTCCATGCTCATACGCCGGCACGGATCTCGCGCTCGGCCTCGGTCAGGGAAGCCTGGAAAGATTCACGCTCGAACAGGCGAACCATGTAAGCCTTCAGCTCTTTGGCGCCACGACCGGTAAAGTCGATGCCCAGGCTCGGCAGACGCCACAGCAACGGCGCCATGTAGCAGTCGACCAGACCGAACTCTTCGCTCATGAAGTAGGGCATCTCACCGAAGATGGGGGCGATGGCCAGCAGGTTGTCGCGCAGCTCGGCACGGGCGGCTTCGGTATCGGTGCCCGCCATGATCTTGTCGGCCAGAGAGTACCAGTCCAGCTCGATGCGGTGCATCATCAGACGGCTGTTGCCGCGCGCGACCGGATAAACCGGCATCAGGGGCGGATGCGGGAAACGCTCGTCCAGATACTCCATGATGATGCGCGAGGTGTACAACGCCAGCTCGCGATCCACCAGAGTCGGTACAGTGTTGTACGGGTTCAGCTCGGCCAGCTCATCCGGCAGGTTGGCAGGATCAACCTGGCAGATATCCACGCTAACACCCTTCTCCGCCAGGACAATACGCACCTGATGGCTGAACATATCGTTGGCACCGGAAAACAGCGTCATTACCGAACGCTTATTGGCAGCTACAGCCATTGAACCCTCCCGTCATTAAAAAGCAGAAACGGCAATGAAGCATGTCTGTCTTCATTGCCGTGCGTCATATTACTCCGATCTGGTCGCTTAGTGAACGTCGCGCCAGAATTCCTTCTTCAACAGCACAGTGAAGATGAAGAAGATAGCGATGAATCCGAGTACCCAGAAGCCCATGCGTTCGCGCTCCTGCTGCACCGGCTCAGCCGAGTAGACCAAGAAGTTTACCAGATCCAGTACCGTCTGATCATATTCTTCGTTGTTCATTTCACCGTTGCCGTCAGATTTGATGCTGACGACTTGCTGCATCTCCACGCCATCCAGGGTGTGCGTCTCGAACTCGGCGCGGGGCGTCCCCTGCAACGGCTCCAGCACATGGGGCATACCCACGGACGGGAAGACGGCGTTGTTCACCCCGAATGGACGGGTTTCGTCCACGTAGAAGGAACGCAGATAGGTGTAGATCCAGTCTGCACCACGCACCCGGGCAACCAGGGTCAGGTCGGGGGGCGGCGCACCGAACCAGCGCGCAGCATCCTTCTCGGACATGGCGCTCTTCATCAGATCGCCGATCTTGGCGCCGGTGAAGACCAGGTTCTCCTTCATCAGATCGTCCGGAATGCCGATGTCGGCCGCCACCCGGTTATAACGCTGGTACTGGGTGGAGTGACAGCCGGCACAGTAATTCATGAAGGTGGCGGCCCCCCGTTGCAGGGATGCCTTGTCACTCAGATCGTACTCCGCCTTGTCGAGGGGGAAGCCACCGCCAGAGGCCAACACCAGACCAGGCAGCAGGGCCAGCACTGCAAAAATTATTCTTTTCATTTGAATGTCACCCTCTCCGGCAGCGGCTTGGTGTTCTCATTCTTGCTGTAGAAGAACAACAGGACGAAGAATCCGAAATAACCCAGAGTACAGAGTTGTGCAATCAGCGTCAGGGTCGGGGTTGATGGCAGCACGCCCAGCACCCCCAGGATAATGAAGCAGACCACGAACTGGGCGATGTTCAGCTTGTGCAGGGTGCTGCGGTAACGCACCGAGCGCACCTTGCAGCGATCCAGCCAGGGCAACAGGAACAGCACCACGATGGAGAGGCCCATCATGATGACCCCCAGCAGCTTGTCAGGCACCGCACGCAGGATGGCGTAGAAGGGAGTGAAGTACCAGACCGGGGCAATATGCGCCGGTGTCTTCAGGCCATTGGCCACCTCAAAGTTCGGTTTCTCGAGGAAATAGCCCCACATGTCCGGCTTGAAGAAGATGATGGCACAGAAGAAGAACAGGAAACCGGCTACCCCGATCATGTCCTTCACGGTGAAGTAGGGGTGGAATGCGACCGCATCCAGTGGCCAGCCGTTCTCGTCCTTGTGCTTCTTGATGTCGATGCCATCGGGGTTGTTGGAGCCCACCTCGTGCAGCGCCAGGATATGCATGGCTACCAGCATCACCAGCACCAGCGGCAGAGCGATGACGTGCAGCGCAAAGAAGCGGTTCAGGGTCGCACCCGAGATGACATAGTCCCCCCGGATCCACAGGGTCAGATCGTCACCGATAACGGGGATGGCACCGAACAGCGAGATGATGACTTGGGCCCCCCAGAACGACATCTGCCCCCAGGGCAGCAGGTAACCCATGAAGGCCTCGGCCATCAGCACCAGGAAGATCAGCATGCCGAAGATCCACAGCAGTTCCCGTGGCTTCTGGTAAGAGCCGTAGATCATGCCGCGGAACATGTGCAGGTAGACCACGATGAAGAAGGCGGATGCCCCGGTTGAGTGCATGTAACGCAGCAGCCAGCCGTAATCCACATCCCGCATGATGTATTCCACGGAAGCGAAGGCACCTTCCGCCGAGGGGTTGTAGTTCATGGTCAGCCAGATGCCGGTGATGATCTGGTTGACCAGCACCAACATGGCAAGCGAGCCGAAGAAGTACCAGAAGTTCAGGTTCTTGGGCGCCGGATACTTGGCCATATGGTCGTTGTACATGGCCGTGAGCGGGAAACGATCATCGATCCAGCCCATGAGTTTGGCAAACATGGTCAGGCCTCCTTGCCATCGGCACCGACCAGAATGGTGGTGTCGCTAAGAAATTGGTATGGCGGAATGACCAGGTTCAGCGGTGCGGGGACGCCCTGGAACACTCGACCAGCCATGTCGAATTTGGAGCCATGGCAGGGGCAGAAGAAGCCGGAAGTTACCCCTTGAACCTGCTCGCCGAAGCTGTCGGGCAGATAGGACGGGGAGCATCCCAGATGAGTGCAGATGCCAACGGCCACGAAGATTTCCGGTTTGATGGATCTGTAGCCATTGTGGGCATAGTCCGGTTGCTGTGGCTCGTCTGACGCAGGATCCCGCAGCTTGTCATCGTGTGCAGCCAGAGCATCCAGCGTCTGCTTGGTACGCTTCACCACCCAGACCGGTTTACCACGCCACTCGACGCGGATCAGCTGACCCGGCTCCAGCTTGCTGATATCCACTTCAACCGGGGCGCCTGCCGCCTTGGCTTTGGCACTCGGATTCCATGACTTAATAAACGGCACTGCGGTAAAAGCAGCTCCTACACCGCCAACGGCAACCGTTGACCAGGTAAGAAATCTGCGGCGACCGGTATCAACTGGCGCATTGCTCATCCAAAAACTCTCCCATGTGGACTCCGCTCATTCTTATAGTGTCCCTGTTTACTTCTCCTCTCCCTCTGACAACTGCAATGGAAGCGGAGTGGCAATTGACACAGAAAGACCATGGAAATTTTAAAGAAAAGATAACAATTTGACAAGAAAGGGAGTCGATGGGCAAAAACAATAAATACACAATTTTTTGTCTTTTGTGACGTATGCTTAGCATTGTCACATGTAACATTACCAATAAAAAAAGCCTGGCAAATTGCCAGGCTTTTTTGACACTCCTGAGAGTGCGTACCAAAAGCGAATTAACGCTTGGAGTACTGCGGACGCTTACGCGCTTTGTGCAGACCGACTTTCTTACGCTCAACCTTACGGGCATCACGAGTAACAAAGCCAGCTTTACGCAGTTCGGAACGCAGGGTCTCGTCGTACTGCATCAGAGCACGAGTGATACCGTGGCGGATCGCACCAGCTTGACCGGAGATGCCACCACCGTTAACGGTAATGTACAGATCCAGTTTCTCGGTCATCTCGACCAGTTCCAGCGGCTGACGAACTACCATGCGGGCAGTCGGACGGCCGAAGTATTGCTCCAGGGAGCGCTGGTTGATTACGATTTTACCGCTACCCGCTTTGATGAATACGCGAGCAGTGGAGCTTTTGCGACGGCCGGTACCGTAGTATTGATTTTCTGCCATGTTGCCAGTTCCCGTTAGATATCCAGTACTTGAGGTTGCTGAGCAGCATGAGCGTGCTCTGCGCCTGCGTAAACTTTCAGCTTACGGAACATGGCACGGCCCAGCGGGCCCTTCGGCAGCATGCCCTTGACGGCAGCTTCGATTACCATTTCCGGCTTACGCTGAATCAGCTTGTCGAAGCTGATGGACTTGATACCACCCGGGAAACCGGAGTGAGCGTGGTACATTTTGTCGGTAAATTTCTTACCGGTTACGTGTACCTTCTCAGCGTTTACAACGATGATGTAGTCACCGGTGTCAACGTGCGGAGTGTACTCGGCTTTGTGCTTACCACGCAGACGAGCAGCGATCTCGGTTGCGATACGACCCAGAGTTTTACCTTCTGCGTCCACAATGTACCAGTCACGTTTTACGGTTTCTGGCTTGGCAACGAAAGTTTTCATTAAGTTAAACCCAATTACCTGTTACAGACCCAATTGCTTATGGGGGCTCTCCCACAAACAACAAACGATGGCCTACCTGTACCCCTTCGAATACAAGTAAAGCTTAAAGTGTTGCTGTCTTATCGACAGCTGTAACGTGGGCCGGGCGATTATAAGTGAAGTTGCCTTAAATATCACCTGCTAATTTCACTGCCATGAAGCTAGCAAATGTCGCCCGGCCCTACCTGCCGCAGATGCCCATCCGACTGGCAGGCGCGGTATTGTGACTAAGGAAGGTGCACTCTGGCAAGGTATTCGTGCGATTGCATCTCCTGAAGCCGTGAAAGGCAACGCTTGAATTCGAAATTCAGCAGGCCTTCGCCATAGAGCCCGGTCATGGGGACCGCCGCCGATATGATGAGCTTGACGTGCCGCTCATAAAACTCGTCCACCATGGCGATGAAGCGGCGGGCCGCGTCATCCGTGCTGCTGCCCATGGGTTGCACATTGGCCAGCAGGACGGTGTGGAACTCACGGGCCAGTTCGATGTAGTCGCCCTGGGAGCGTGGAGTACAGCACAGCTGTTCAAACTCCATATAAAGCACCCCTTCCCCCACGCCCAGTGCACTCAGTTGGCGATGGTTGACTTCCAGTGCGGCGGCAGTCACCGGCCCAATCCCGGTCAACTGGCTGAAATAACGATCCAGGTTGCTCCTGGCCTGCTCATCCAGCGGGAAGTGATAGATCTCTGCCTGTTCCAGGGTTCGCAGCCGGTAATCGACACCGCCATCGACATTGATCACCTCGCAGTGACGCTCGATAAGCGCGATAGCAGGCAGGAAGCGAGCACGCTGCAACCCGTTGCGGTAGAGATCCTGAGGGGGGATGTTGGATGTGGCCACCAGCACTACGCCATGGCCAAAGAGTTCCTGGAACAGAGTGCCGAGCAGCATGGCATCCGTGATATCCGAGACGAAAAACTCGTCGAAACAGATGACGTCGGTCTCGTCGGTCAGCTTGCGGGCGATCAGCTTGAGCGGATCGGACTGACCGGTCAGCCCTCTGAGCTCGTCGTGCACACGGTGCATGAAACGGTGGAAGTGGATGCGCAGTTTGCGCTCCCCCGGCAGGCTCTCAAAAAAAGTATCCATCAGCCAGGTCTTGCCTCTGCCCACACCGCCCCACATATATAACCCCTGGACGGGGTCACGGGTTTTCGGCTTTTGCAGCCAACCCAGCAGGCCACGGGATCTGGTCGGAGTCGGGCTTGCGCACAGATCCTGATAGAGTCGCTCCAGGCGGGCGACTGCCATGGCCTGGGCCGGATCGGCCACAAAGCCGGGGCGCTGCAAATCCTGCTGATATTTTTGCTGCGGGGTCATCCTGTAAACCGCCTCCAAGTCCCTGAATGAGGGACAAAATGGTATCACGCTCTCAGGGGGCACGGTATAGTGCCAACGAGGCGTTGCGGTCCATCCGACCGCTTCAAATTCATCGTGTTAGCTGTAACAAGGAGCTTCTATGACTCTGTTTAACGGGATCCTGCTGGCGATCGCCGCCCTGATCATCGGCGTGCTGATCGGCCGCTTCTCTGTCCGTAGCCGGGATGCCGGACGCCTGGAACAGGAGCTGAAAAAAGCCCACAAGGAGCTGGAAAGCTACCAGGGGCAGATCACCACCCACTTCGCCGACAGCGCCGCCCTGATGGAGCAACTGGCCGAACAGTACCAGACCCTTTATCGCCACATGGCGGAACAGAGCAAGTTCCTGGCCAAGGTACAGGAACCACTGTTCCGCGAACCCGAAGTGGAAGAAACAGGCGATGCCGCCAACAGCGAGGAGCCGGGCCTTCCTCCCCGCGATTACGCCGGTGCGTCCGGCCTGCTCAAGCAGCCGGGCTGATCGTCGGTTGAACTAATTACGCTTTATCGTGGTCAGACCTTGACGATTGCACTGCAACTTTTTCTGGGAGCTGTTTCTCATATGCGTAAATCTCTTTCTGTATTCAGTGTCTTAGCCCTCAGTGTCGGTATCGCCATGTCCTCAGCACCGGCGCAGGCCGCACTGCCCCTGATGGCGAACAACCAGGAGATGCCGAGCCTGGCCCCCGTCCTCGAGCAGGTGACCCCTGCCGTGGTCAACATCTCCGTCTCTGGCAAGAAGATCACCCGCCAGCGCCTGCCGGAACAATTCCGCTTCTTCTTCGGCCCCAACATGCCTGACGAGCAGGTGAGCGAGCAGCCCTTCCAGGCGCTTGGTTCCGGCGTCATCATCGATGCCAAGAAAGGCTACGTGATCACCAACGCCCACGTGGTCCACGAGGCGGACGAAATCAAGGTCAACCTGAAGGATGGCCGTGAGTATGCAGCCAAGAAAATAGGGGAAGACAAACAGTCGGATATCGCCCTGCTGCAAATCAAGGCCGAGGATCTGGTGCAGATCAAGTTCGCCGACTCCGACGAGCTGAGAGTCGGTGACTACGCGCTGGCCATCGGCAACCCGTTCGGCCTGGGCCAGACCGTCACCTCCGGCATTGTCAGCGCCCTGGGTCGCAGCGGCCTCAACATCGAAAATCTGGAGAACTTCATCCAGACCGATGCGGCCATCAACTCCGGCAACTCGGGCGGCGCCCTGCTCAACCTGCGCGGGGAGCTGATCGGCATCAACACCGCCATCCTGGGCCCCAACGGCGGCAACATCGGCATCGGCTTTGCCATCCCGTCCAACATGGTGCGCGATCTCTCCGAGCAGATCGTGAAATACGGCGAAGTGCGCCGTGGCCAGCTGGGGATTACCGGCACCGAGCTCACCAGCGAAATCGCCAAGACCTTCGGCTACAACAAGAAGGACGGTGCCTTCGTCAACCAGGTCATGCCTGACTCCGCTGCCGCCAAGGCAGGCATCAAGGCAGGCGACATCATCATCAGCATCGATGGCAAGCCCATCCGCTCCTTCGGCGAGCTGCGTGCCAAAATCGCCACCATGGGGGCCGACAAGCAGGTCTCGCTCGGCCTCATCCGTGACGGCAAGGAGCAGACCGTCAAGGTCACCCTGAAGAAAGCGGATGACAGCGAGATCCTGGCCAGCGCCCTGCATCCGGCCCTGGAAGGGGCCAAGCTGAGCACCACCACGGACCCCGTGACCGGCGTGGCCGTCTCCGACATCGATCCCCGCTCACCGGCAGCCGCCTCCGGCCTGCAAAAGGGCGACATCATCATCGGGGTCAACCGCCAGCGCATCAACTCCATGGGTGAACTGACCAAGGTGTTGAAAAACAAGCCGGAAGTCCTGGCGCTGAACATCCAGCGCGGCGACTCCTCGCTCTATTTGGTGATCCGTTAAGCCCCTCACACCCGCGGCAACCGCCGCGGGTGATTTTTATCCATCGATAATGTTATTCTCTGCCCGCAGCCTGTACGGACGAGAAAGACATGAAAATCCCACCTCTGATCAGCTACTTGGGCAAGTCCGTCGGCTTTGGCCTCGCCATGGCTGCGCTTTTGTTGCTGGTGTTTCCCAATTTTCGCGGCGGCGCCCCCCTGCCGGGCCTCATCACCAATGCCCGCGAGCTGAGCTTCTCCTACGCGGCCCATCGTGCCGGCCCTGCCGTCGTCAACATCTACACCCGCAGCTTCGCCGGCAATCGCGGTGAAAAAGCCGAACTCAGACCCCAGGGGCTGGGGTCCGGCGTCATCATGAACCAGCGCGGTCACGTGCTCACCAACTATCACGTCATCGCCGATGCGGACCAGATCATCGTCGCCCTGCAAGATGGTCGGGTATTCAGTGCAGAGCTGGTCGGCACCGACAAACTGACCGATCTGGCGGTGCTCTACATCGAATCGGACAACCTGCCGGTGATCCCTCAGGACCCGGATCGTCTGCCGGACGTGGGAGACGTGGTGCTCGCCATCGGCAACCCCTACAACGTCGGCCAGACCATCACCCAAGGCATCATCAGCGCCACCGGGCGTATCGGCCTCTCCAGCATGGGGCCGGACAGCAATGGCAGACAGGATCTGCTGCAAACCGATGCCGCCATCAACGAGGGCAACTCCGGAGGCGCCCTGGTCAATGGCCGTGGCGATCTGGTGGGTATCAATACCGCCGCCTACCACCTCAACGGCAATCAGGAGAGCTATGGCATCAGTTTTGCCATCCCCTACAAGCTGGCCAAGCGCATCATGGACGAGCTGATCGCCAACGGTCGGGTCATCCGCGGCTACCTCGGCATCTCCAGCGTCGAGATCAATCCCATCGTCGCGCGCATGCTGAACCTGGGGGACTTGCAGGGGTTGGTGGTGGAGAGCCTGGATCCCAATGGCCCAGCCACCAAGGCCGGTCTCAAACGTGGGGATGTGCTGCTCAAGATCAACGGAGAGGCCATCACCGGCGTGCGTCCCGTCATGGACAAGATCGTAGAGAGCCGCCCCGGCACCAAGCTCACCATCTCGGTGATCCGCAACGGCAAGCCGCTGGACGTCGATGTCATCATCGAAGAGGACCTGCGCTACCAGAATCAGACCCTGCCGACCAGCAGTGCGGCACCCGCCACCTGAGAGGCGGATCCTCGCAGGGCCCGACAGGGCCCTTTTTTGTGCCCGCTTTCCTCCGGCTCCCACCTGTGCGTGAGACAGCTCACACATTGCGCCAATAAACGATCGGGCGAAGGCGCCGTCAAAACCCGCCACCGATCACACTCCCTTGCCGCCAGTCCGCTCCTTTTCTCTTCCTGATCGCCAAAAGGGCTTCTTTTGATGCCTTTCCCTCCGGATTTCCACTTCGAATCGGAAAAAGCCTGCCTCCTCCCGCACTCTCCTCCGCTTTATGGTGAGCCCATCCTTTCTGCCAGCCTGGAGAGCAGACCTTGAATACCGACACCCATGACGCCCCCCTGACCCCGGACAGCCCGGCACTGCTGCGCAAGACCGACCTGACCCTGGCCCGCATTCACAACCTGCTGGCGGATCAGGGCATACGCCCCAACGACGTGCAGCAACAGATGCTGGCCTCCCACGTCAAGGCCATGGTGTGGCGCTCTTACAGCGGGGAATCCCTGCCGGAGGTCGACCTCAGCCTGTTCGAGGAGATCTCCCCCCTCTCCCTGCGCCTGGCAGAGCAGGTCGTCGCCTGGCTCGACCGCCTCGCCTACGAGGAGGCGCACCTCTTGTCCGTCCATTTTGAAGTGGCCAAAGAAAACGAACTCAGCTCAGTAAAAGGAGAAAGCTAAATGACTGCCATCAAACTCGTGATTGGAGATCGTCTCGGCAAGGGTCAGAAAGTGGGGGCGGGCGCAGAAGCCGCCGGCGCCACCGTGACCGTCATCCCCGGCATGGCCGCCGACATGAAGCTCGGTGATGTGATGAACAAGGAGCAGGCCGACCTTGGCATCTCCTTCTGCGGCAGCGGTGGCGCGGGCGCCATCACGGCCCAGACCAAGTACGGCTACAAGTGCCGCTACGGCATGCGATCCATCGAGGAGGGTGTCACCGCCATCAACGAGGGGTGCGTGGTACTGGGCTTCGGCTTCATGGACAAGGAAGAGCTGGGCCAGAAGCTGATCGAAGCCTTCGCCAAGAAACACGGGCGCACCTGATGAAAGAACACTTCACCACCCGGATCACGGTCAACGGCAAGGGGGCGACTCGCCAGCAGGCGTTCGCTGCAGCCCTCAGCCAGGTGCAACCCAGCCTGCTCAAGGAGAGCCCCAAGGTGATGCTGCGCATCGAACCCCTCGAGGTCGAGGTGCTCGAGGCCGAGGAGTCGGTACGGGTGGAGAAGTTCCTGTTCTTCTTCCTGCCACGCCAGCGCCACGAGTTCCGGGTCCGGCTGGCGATCACCGTCAAGGTCATCAGCCTGGATGTCGACAAGGTGGATTTCACCCGGGCCTGACCCCACAACCAAAAGGACAAGTTGGATGTTTCTAATCATTTTGATGAAGTCACTCATCATCGGCGGCCTGGTAGGCGTCGGGGTGGGGGCTGGCGCGGCGCGGATGTTCCACGCCCCGACCGTACAGGGGATGGGCGCGTTCCGTACCCTGGGCGAGCTCAACTCCTGCGAAGGGGACCCCGCCTCCCACTTCTCGTTCGGTCTGGGCTTCTTCTTTAACGCCTGGGCCTCCACGGTCGCGGCCGGCGCCTTCACCCAGGACGTGGATCACCGCATCCTGCCGAACTGGGGTGCAGCGACCCTGATGATCAAGAACCGGGATCTCGCCACCACCCTCCATGATCCCAAAAAGATGGCCATCGCCTGCGGCATCATTGGTGCCATCGTGGTCGCCTTCCTCAACAGCACGGCCGCCGCCGTACCTGCCGCCCTGCAGGTGACCGCGGTCAAGGTGCTGGTGCCCGCCGCCAACCTGCTGGTCAACACCGTCATGCCGGTGATCTTCTGGCTGGCCGCCATCGAGGCAGGCAAGAAGTCCGGCTTCTGGGCCACCATCTTCGGCGGTCTGGCCCAGCTCATCATGGGCAACGCGGTACCGGGCCTGGTGCTTGGCATCCTGATCGGCAAGGGGGTGGAGGAGAGCGGCTGGAACCACGTCACCAAGGTGATGATGAGTGCCATCGTCCTGCTGTTCGTGCTGAGCGGCTTCTTCCGCGGCTTTGACATGAAACTCATTGAATCCTTCCACCTGGGCGTTCCCCTGTGGCTGGAAAACGTCCACAACCTCATGAGCGGCAAATAAGGAAGCACACCATGGATGAGAAACTGAGAAACAACTTCTGGTATGCCGACTGGTCCTTCCCCATCTTTGTCGGTCTGCTCTCTTCCGGCGTCTTCGCCGGTACCCACATGTTCTACCTCTACGGGGTCGGCGCCTTCAACGAGGTGGCCTTCGTTGCCATGCTCAAGGCCGGTATGGACACGGGGGCCTATGGTGCAGTCGCCGCCTTCGGTGCCAGCTTCCTGTTCGCCCGCATCATCGAGGGCTCCCTGGTGGGGATCCTCGACATCGGCGGCGCCATCCAGACCGGAGTCGGCCTAGGGGTGCCCGCCCTGCTGCTGGGGGCCGGCATTGTCTATCCGGTGGAAAATTTCACCGCTTCCCTGATCACCGGCATGGGGATTGGGATGGCCATCGGCTACGTGATCATCCTGGCGCGCAAGTTCACCATCAACCAGAGCAACTCCACCTACGGGGCGGACGTCATGATGGGGGCTGGCAACAGCTCCGGCCGCTTCCTCGGTCCCCTCATCATCCTCTCCGCCATGGGCGCCTCCATTCCCATCGGGATAGGCTCCCTGCTGGGTGCCCTGCTGTTCTACATCTGGGAGAAGCCCATCACGGGCGGCGCCATTCTGGGGGCCATGCTGTTCGGGACCTTCTTCCCCATCGCCCTGGCTTAATCCAAGGCCGTCTCTTCGGCGGCATTCAAGAACCTGTTTGCGCTCTGCCGCGAAAGGTCGTCAGCAAGGTGAAGAGCAGCACAGGGGCCGGAGCGTATGGATAGACGTGAGAACTCCTGGTTACAAATACGCGAGCAGCATATGAGCCTTGGAAGCGGCCTCGCAGTAAGAGCACAAGCAGGTTCCAAGAGGGATATCAGCATGTACGACATGATCATCAGGGCGGGACGCCTGGGAAACGGGCAGCTTGTCGACGTCGCCATCAAGCATGGCAAGATAGCGGCGCTGGGTTCGCTGCCAGGGAGCACGGAGGCGAAGCAAACCCTCACTCTGGGCGGGCAGGTCCATGTGAGCGCCGGCTGGATCGACGGCCACACCCACTGCTACCCCGCCTCTCCCATCTATCACGATGAGCCGGACAAGGTGGGCGTGGAATCCGGCGTCACCACCGTCATCGACGCCGGCAGCACCGGAGCCGACGATGTGGACGACTTCCAGCGTCTCGCCGCCACCTGCAAGACCCGGGTGCATGCCCTGCTCAACATCTCCCGCATCGGTCTGCTGCGTCAGAACGAGCTGGCGGATCCGGCAGACATCGATCCCGTCCTCGCCCAAGCGGCCATCCGGCGCCATCCCGGCTTCATCGTCGGCATCAAGGCGCGCATGAGCGGCAGCGTGGTGGGTGAAAGCGGTCTGCAACCCCTGCGCATGGCCAAGCAGATCCAGCAGGCCAATGGCAACTTGCCGCTGATGGTGCACGTGGGCAACACGCCGCCGGATCTGGACGAGATCGTCGCCCTGCTGGGGGAGGGCGATCTGCTGACCCACTGCTTCAACGGCAAGCCCAACCGCATCCTGACCCCGGCCGGCGAACTGCGCCAGGCGGTGCGTGAGGCGATGCGGCGGGGGCTCTTGCTCGACATCGGCCACGGCGGCGCCAGCTTCAGCTTCGAAGTGGCGGAGCTGGCCATTGCTCAGGGGATCCTGCCCCACACCATCAGTTCAGACATCTACTGCAAGAACCGCATCAAGGGGCCCGTCTACAGTCTGGCCCACGTGATGTCGAAGTTCTTCGCCATCGGCATGACCCTGGAGCAGGTGCTCGCCTGCGTCACTCACCAGGCCGCCGATGCCCTGCGCCTGCTCGGCAAGGGGCGACTCGAGGTGGGCGCCGATGCAGACATCACCCTGTTCGAGGTGAGCTGCGGCCCCACTCTCTTTACCGATACCGAGGCCGGCGCCCGCAGCGGTGACCGGCAACTGCTCCCTCTCGCTGCCTTGGTGGGCGGCGAACTGGTTCTGACTCACTACGGGAAATCACACCATGCCTTCTGTGTATGAGAAATACCGGCTCAAACCGGTGATCAACGCCTCCGGGCGCATGACCATCCTCGGCGTATCCACCCCCGAGCAGGAGGTGGTCGATGCGGTCAACTTCGGCCTCGGCCACTACTTTGAGGTGAAGGATCTGGTCAACAAGACCGGCGCCTACCTGGCCGAACTGCTGGGCGTTGAAGATGCGGTGGTGGTCTCCTGCGCCAGCGCCGGCATCGCCCAGTCGGTGGCCGCCGTGATCGTGCGCGGCGACCCCTATCGCCTCGAGCAGTTGCATGCTCATGCCCACGACGTGCCGAGCGACATCGTGCTGCCCAAGGGCCACAACGTGAACTTTGGTGCCCCCGTCGGCACCATGGTCAACCTGGGGGGCGGCAGGGTGGTGGAGGCAGGCTACGCCAACGAGTGCTCACCCGCCCAGCTGGCCGCCGCCATCCATGCCAATACCGCCGCCATCCTCTACATCAAGTCCCACCACTGCGTGCAGAAGAGCATTCTGTCGGTGGCCGAGGCAGCCGAGGTGGCCAAGGCCCACGGGATCCCGCTCATCGTCGATGCAGCGGCCGAAGAGGATCTGCGTCTCTACTACAACCAGGGTGCGGATCTGGTCATCTACAGCGGCGCCAAGGCCATCGAAGGGCCCACCAGCGGCCTGGTGCTCGGCAGGCGTCAGTATGTGGAGTGGGTCAAGCAGCAGGCCAACGGCATCGGCCGTGCCATGAAGGTGGGCAAGGAGGGGATCCTCGGCCTCACTCACGCCATCGAACGCTATCTGGCCAAAGAGAAGGAGAGCGGCGCCGCCATGGTCGCCAAGATGACCCCCCTCATCGAGCGCCTCAACCAGCTGCCCGGCGTCACCGCCAAGGTGGTGTGGGACAGCGCGGGGCGCGACATCGCCCGCACCGACATCACCTTCGACCACCAGCAGATCGGCATGACCACGGCGGAAGTGGTCTCCCGTCTGCAACAGGGTACCCCCGCCATCTACTGCCGCAGCTACAAGGCCAACGAGGGGCACATCGAGATAGACGTGCGCAGCGTCACCGTGCCCCAGCTCGACCAGATCCACTCCGCCATTGCCCACCTCGTTCAGGAGAACAACTGATGTCTCTTACCCCCAATTACTACCGCGATCGGGTCTGCCTCAACGTGCTGGCAGGTTCCAAAGAGAATGCCGTCGACATTTATGAGGCCGCCGAGGGTCATGTGCTGGTCGGTGTGCTCTCCAAGAACTACCCGGACATTCCCTCTGCCGTCGCCGACATGCAGGCCTACGCCAAGCTCATCGACAACGCCCTCTCCATCGGGCTGGGAGCCGGTGATCCGCGCCAGTCCGCCATGGTGGCCGAGCTGGCCCGCCAGTTGCAGCCCCAGCACGTCAATCAGGTGTTCACCGGGGTCGGGGCCAGCCGGGCGCTGCTCGGTCAAGCTGATACCCTGGTCAATGGCCTTGTCTCCCCCACCGGCACCCCCGGCATGGTGAAGATCTCCACTGGCCCCCTCAGTAGTCAGCAGCCCGATGGCATCGTCCCCATCGATACCGCCATTGCCCTGCTCAAGGACATGGGGGGCAGCTCGGTCAAGTTCTTCCCCATGGGGGGACTCGCCTACCGCGCCGAGTATCAGGCTGTGGCCGAGGCCTGTGCCCGCCACGGCTTCTGGCTGGAGCCCACCGGCGGCATCGATCTTGAGAACTTCGAGGAGATAGTGCGGATCGCGCTGGAGGCAGGAGTCGAGAAGGTGATCCCCCACGTCTACAGCTCCATCATCGACAGTGTCAGTGGCCAGACCCGGCCGGAGGATGTGCGTACCCTCCTCGCCATGGTGAAGGCACTGCTGGCATAGCAACCCCACAGGCACCGGTCCGATCACTGGGCGGTGCCTGGCTTGTTAATGACCCCCTTGTTAACATCGCCCCACCATCCGCGACAGGAGTCCCCACCCCTCATGACCAAGCTGCCCCACCCCAGACTCCAGCAACTGCTCGCCCTGCTTCACGCCGAGCCTCTGCCACAGGAGGAGCTGGCCCGCCGTCTCAATGTTTCCACCCGCACGGTGCGTACCGACGTGGCGACCCTGAACGAGCTCATCGCCACCCGGGGCGCCCACCTGATCCATCAGCGGGGCAGCGGCTACCAGCTCAAGATCTACAATCAGGGACTGTTCGATGCGCTGCTGGCCGCCCAGGGGCAGGAGAGCCCCCTGCCTCGCACCAGCCGCGAGCGGGTGCTGCACCTCCAGGTCTTGCTGCTGACGGCGGAACAGGGGATCAAACTCGACGAGCTGGCGGACACCTGGTATCTGAGCCGGGCGGCTTTGCAAGGGGACATGACGGAGGTGCGGGAGCGGCTCGCCCACTTCGGGCTCACCATCGACAGCAAACCCAGAGTGGGGATGCGCATTGCGGGAAGCGAGATGGCGATCCGCGCCTGCCTCACCCAACTGCTCTGCCAGGAGCTGCTGCACCAGCATCCGCTCCAGAGCCTGTTGCCCACCCTCTGTCCCAGCAAGACGCTGGAGGTAGTGGGCAACCACATTCACGAGCAACTCGGTCGCCATCAGCTGCGCCTGGCCGACGAGAGCCTGCAGCAAGTCACCGTCTACTGTGCCGTCGCACTGCTTCGCCAGGCGTCTGGCCACGAGTTGCGCCAGTTTGCCAGCAACGACATCACCCCACCCCTGGCAGTGGTGGCCCGCGACATCTATGCCGAGCTGCCAACCCTGACGTCACCGGGGCAGGAAGAGATCGCCTGTCTCGCCATCCAGATCCAGGCTCGCCTCACTGCAGAGACGCCCCTGCTCAGCCCGGCCATGGCGGCCGAGAGCGAGCAGCTGACTACGCACCTGCTGGGTTACATCCACCACCACTACCCCTATGACCTGCGCGGCGACCCGCAATTGCGAGCCGACCTGCAGACCCATATCGGCGCCATGCTGCTGCGAGTCAAATACCAGATTGGCAGCCACAATCCCCTGGCGGACCACATCAAGCAGTATTACCCCCTCGCCTACGACATCACCCTGGCGGCCATCTCTGAGTGGATCAGGCAGACCCCCTACCGGTTGACCCATCACGAGATCGGCTACCTGGTGATCCACATCGGGGTCGGCCTGGAGCGCCACTACGACATCGGTTACACCCGGCGCCCCCAGGCGCTGCTGCTGTGCGATGCGGGCAACGCCACCTTCCGGGTGCTGGAAGCACGCATCCGGCGGGAATACCCCCAACTGCAGCTGACCACGCTGGAGTCGGTACGGGATTACGAAGGGCTTGCGCGGATCGAGCAGGATTTCGTCATCAGCACCCTCAAGGTGAGCGAGAAGAATGCTCCCGTGGTACAGGTCTCCCCCTTCCCGACTCAGTACCAGCTGGAGCAGCTCGGCAAGCTGGTGCTCGTCGATCGCACCCGTCCCTATCTGCTCGACAAGTATTTCGATGCCGACCACTTCATGGTGCTTGATGAACCCATCAGCCAGGGGGTGCTGTTTGATCGCATCTGCAGCCAGCTTGAGGCGGAGGATCTGGTGGAGAGCGGATTCCGGGGATCCTTGCAGGAGCGGGAGCGAATTGTCTCAACCATGCTGGGGGACGGCATCGCTCTGCCCCACTCCCTCGGCCTGCTGGCGCGCCGCACCCTGGTCTATACCGTGCTGGCCCCCCAGGGGATCGATTGGGGCAACGGCGAGAGCGCTACCCTCATCTTCGTGCTGGCCATCGCCAAGGCGGATTATGAGGAAGCCATGGGACTTTATGATCTGTTTCTGGCACTGATGAACGAAAAAGCCAGCAGAAGTCTGCTGGCTTGTCGGGATTTTGCCGCTTTCAAGGCGCTGGCTCGCAGCGCACCTTGAGCACGCCGAGGCGTATTACTCCTCATTGAAGCCCGAGGTGAACAGCGCCACCACGGCGGCCAGGGCCTCCACCTCTTCGGGGCCCTCCACCTGCACCTCCACCTGTTTGCCCTGGGCGGAGTCCAGCATCAGCAGGCCGATCACGCTGTCCGCGTCGGCCTCGACCCCCTCTTCGTTGCGCAGCAACACGTGGGCATCGAACCCCTGCACCAGCTCGAACAGCATCATGGCCGGTCGCGCGTGAATGCCTAACTTGTTTTTGACTTCTACCGAGGCGGAAACGGTCATCTGAGCATCCTGTGGATCTGTCAGGCGGGGTTTGAACGCTTGTCCAACGTGCGATGGCGGATCTGCACGTTCTTGCCAAGCAAGCGGAATGCGCTGGCCAGCCGTTCGGCGATGAACACCGAGCGGTGTTGTCCGCCGGTACAGCCAATCCCGACGGTCACATAGCTGCGATTGTTGCGCTCCAGGTGGGGCAACCAGGTCCCCAGCATATTCTCGATCTGCTGGATGAACAGCATGACATCCGGCTGGCTGGAGAGGTAGTTGGCCACGGGCTCATCCTTGCCGGTGAAGGGCTTGAGCTCCGGGATCCAGTGCGGGTTGGGCAGGAAACGGGCGTCGAACACGAAGTCCGCATCCTTGGGAATGCCGTACTTGAAGCCGAACGACTCGAACACCAGCACCAGCTCGTTCTCTTTCTTGCCGAGCACCCGG
Source organism: Aeromonas sp. s6 (assembly GCF_040907815.1). Taxonomy (NCBI): domain Bacteria; kingdom Pseudomonadati; phylum Pseudomonadota; class Gammaproteobacteria; order Aeromonadales; family Aeromonadaceae; genus Aeromonas; species Aeromonas sp. s6. The sequence goes on along the minus strand of NZ_JBFOCN010000095.1, from coordinate 24,293 downwards.
GTTTTGATGAGCTCGCTGAGATCGTGAATGCTGAGGTTGGTGGTGTCGATGCGCAGGTCGGCGGTCGAGGAGAGCGGTGCCAGCAGGTGGGTCTCTTCCCGGATCGCCTCGTCCAGCGAAAGCTTGTTGCGGGACAGAGGATGCAGACGGCGGCTCTCACCGTAGCGTTTGAGCAGGGTCGCGTTGTCCGCATCGAAGAAGAAGCTCGAAAACTTGACTCGCCCCTCGTTGCGCACCTGGCTCAGCAGGTTCTCCAGCCTGTCTGCCTGGGCAGGCAGGTTGCGCACGTCGATGCTGACAGCCAGCTTGTCATACTGGCTCTCCACCGACACGATCAACTGGGGCAGCAGGTTGACCGGCAGGTTGTCCACGCAGTAGTACCCGAGATCCTCGAGCACCCTCAGGGCCACCGTCTTGCCGGAGCCCGAACGACCGCTTACTACTATTAACTGCATCTTGTCCCCTCACGCCAACGTGGCTGTGTCAGACCCGGCCTCAGGCCGACGTCATGATCTGATAGAGTTCTTCGTCGCTGGTCGCCTGGCGCAACTGGCGGCAGACGGCCTTGTCACCCAGTTTGGATGCCATCAGGGAAAGAGTCTTGAGGTGCTGCTTGCACTCGCTTTCCGGCACCAGCAATGCAAAGAGCAGGTCAACCGGTTGATTGTCGATAGAATCGAAAGGGATGGGCTCGGAGAAGGTCATCAACACGGCGGTCGGCGCGAAGGCGTCGTCAATCCGGCCGTGGGGGATGGCGATACCGGCTCCGATCCCGGTACTGCCCATCTTTTCTCGCGCCAGCAGGCTTTCAAACAGGACCTGGCGGGAAGCGCCGAGGCGCTCTGCGGCCAGTTCACTGATGATCTCGAGCGCGCGTTTCTTGCTGGTACAAGGGACCGCACTCTTGGTGCAGTCCCGACTCAGTATGTGTTCAAGTTGCATAGTTATTTTTGATTTAACTTATCTTTGTGCTTGATGATCTGCCGATCCAGTTTATCCAGCAGGGTATCAATCGCCGCATACATGTCGGCATGCTGCGAATTGGCGAACACCTCTCCCCCGCTGACATGCAGCTTGGCTTCGGCGATCTGGTTCAGTTTTTCGACGCTCAACACCACGTGTACGTTGTTGATATGGTCAAAGTGACGCTCGAGTTTGGCAAATTTGTTGTTCACATAATCACGCAGAGCTTCGGTAATCTCGACATGGTGTCCGGTCAGGTTAATTTGCATAACGTCTTCCTTTTGTTTGCCTAAACCAGGCGTTTGCGCTGATTGGATGGCGGGATCAACAAGGATTCACGGTACTTTGCGATCGTGCGTCTCGCCACCATAATACCCTGTTCGGCCAGCAAATCCGCGATCTTGCTATCACTAAGCGGCTTGGCGGGGTTTTCCGCCGTCACCAGCTTCTTGATCAGGGCGCGAATAGCGGTCGATGAGCACTCTCCTCCTCCCTCCGTATTGACGTGACTGGAGAAAAAAAACTTCAGTTCAAAAATGCCGCGGGGCGTATGCATGTACTTCTGGGTCGTGACCCGTGAAATGGTCGACTCATGCATCTCCACCGCTTCCGCGATGTCGTTGAGTACCATGGGTTTCATGGCCTCTTCGCCGTACTCGAAAAAGCCCTGCTGCTGCTCGACGATGCAGCTGGCCACCTTGAGCAGGGTGTCGTTACGACTCTCCAGGCTCTTGATGAACCACTTGGCCTCCTGCAAATGAGAACGGATGAACTGGGTATCCGTGCTGCTGCGGGCATTGCGCGCCATGGCCGCATAGGCCTCGTTGACACGGATGCGCGGAGCAGAATCCGGATTGAGTTCAACCACCCACTTGCTGCCCTTCTTGACCACGGACACATCCGGGATCACGTACTGGGATTCACTCTGGATGATGCCGTTGCCGGGTCTGGGCTCCAGTTGCTGGATGAGATCCAGCACCTCCTTGAGATCGCTCTCCTTGAGGCGGGTCTTGCGAGCCAGGGTGCGGTAGTCGCGATTGCCGAGCAGGTCCATGTGTTCGCGGATCACCTCTCTGGCTTCGTCGAGCCAGGGCAGGTCCGGCGAATACTGGCCGAGCTGGATCAGCAGACACTCTTGCACCGAACGGGCGGCGATGCCGACCGGATCGAAATGCTGCACCCGCTTGAGCACGGCTTCGATCTCATCCAGTTCGACTTCTACCTCCTCGCTGCTGACTGCAGCCTGAATATCCTCGAGGGTGGCAGTCAGATACCCGGATTCGTCGATGGCATCGATGATGGCAAGGGCGATGGCCGCATCCACATCACTGAACGGGGTGAGCCGCATCTGCCACAGCAGGTAGTCTTGCAGGTTCTCGGTGGTCTCCCCCTGATAGACGCTGTCTTCCCCGTCATGGATGGGGCCTGCACTCTGGGCCGTACCGGCCGAGTAGACCTCGTCCCAGGTGGTGTCCACCGGCAGTTCATCCGGCATGCTCTCCTGGGCCATGGCATCGCTGGAGTCGAGTTGACTGGCGTCCTGTGTCTCTGCCTGACTGGTTTCCTGCGCCTCGTTCTCCTCTTGCTCCAGCAAGGGGTTGTTGTCGAGCGCTTGCTGAATTTCCTGCTGGAGTTCCAGGGTGGAGAGCTGGAGCAGACGAATCGCTTGTTGTAATTGTGGCGTCATGGTCAGGGACTGACCGAGACGCAACTGTAATGTCGGCTTCATCTACGTCGGGATATCCTTATGTTCAGCGAGGCAGTCACCTAACAAAAATGAGGGGTGCCCCCTTACTATAGACTGAATTGATCGCCCAAATAGACGCGCTTGACCTGCTCATCGGCGAGGATATCGGCCGGCGCGCCCTCGGCAATCATCTTGCCGTGGCTGACGATGTAGGCCTTCTCGCACACATCCAGCGTCTCTCTGACGTTGTGGTCCGTTATCAGCACACCCAACCCGCGTTCTTTCAGATGCTGGATGATCTTTTTGATATCGATGACTGAAATAGGATCAACACCTGCGAAAGGCTCATCGAGCAGAATGAATCTCGGCTCTGCCGCCAGCGCCCGGGCGATTTCCACCCGGCGCCGCTCCCCACCCGAGAGGCTCTGACCCAGGCTGTCGCGGATATGGGTGATATTGAACTCTTCCAGCAACTGTTCGACCTTATCCTCCCGCTCTTCGCGGCTCAACCCCTTGCGGGTCTGCATGACCCCCATCAAGTTGTCGAACACCGACAGGCGCCGGAAGATGGAGGCCTCCTGGGGCAGATAGCCGATGCCATTGCGGGCACGGATATGCATGGGCTGCAGGCTGATGTCCTGCTCGTCGATGGTGATGAGGCCGGCATCTCGCTGCACCAGGCCCACGATCATGTAGAAGGAGGTCGTCTTGCCCGCGCCGTTCGGGCCGAGCAGGCCCACGATCTGGCCCGTTCCCACCTCCAGGCTCACATCGCTGACCACCATGCGGCGCTTGTAGCTCTTTTGCAGACCCGTTGCTTTTAACACTGCCATGGCTGTTGTTTCCTACTTCTTCTGATCGGCGGGTTTGTCGAAGTTCTCCACCTGATCCGGCAGGAACACCGTCTTGACGCGCTGGGTGGGCCCCTTGCTCTCGGCAATCATCTTCTGCTTGACGATGTCGTAGCGAATGAGATCGCCGGTCACCTGGCTGTCTTCCTGCTTGAGCTGGCCATTGCCGGTGATGGTCACCAGCCGGTTCTTAAGCTCGTAGCGGATGCTGTTGCCATGGGCATTGACCGGTTTGCCGTTGTCCAGCACCTGGAAGAAGGTGGCTGGGTTGCCATACGCGGTCATCACCTCGGCGCCCTTGTCGCCGGAGCGGATCACCACCACCTTGTCGGCCTTAATCTTGATGGTGCCCTGGGTGATGATGACATCCTCGCTGAAGGTGATGCGGTTGTCCTGCATCTCGGCCACCTGCTTGACCGCATCCACATAGACCTTCTCGGCAAAGTCGGACTCTTTGGCATTCAGGGAACCGCACAGCAACAGGGCCGTGAGGGCCAGATTAACGTTTTTCATTGAAATAAGTGGCATGGCCTTTATCCAGTAACTCGAAATATTTACGTTCCAGGTGGCCCTTGAGGCCAACGCCCTCGGTCTGGAACTCCTGGCCCACAATGCTGATGTGCTGGTTGCTTCTCATCCCCTGCGTCACCAGATCCAGCTCCAGATAGGAGGTATCCAGCGTGGAGATGAAGGAAGCGGGCAGCAGACCGTCCAGATGCACCTTGTCACGGAGGATCACATTGTCATCGGTGTTGAGCACCCCGGTTTCGGCCGTCAGCTTCCATTCGGCCGCGCCCTTGTCATCGAACATGTAGACCACCGGCTTGGTGAAAGTGGCCTGCTCGAGCACCTGGTAGTACTCCGCATATTCGGATTCCAGCCGCTCGGTGCGCTTGCCCTGCTCGTTGAAGCGGGTCGTCACCAACTCTCTGGCGGTGAAGTCCGGTTGAAAATTTTCCGTCTTGGTGGTCGGCTCGGGGACCAGCTCGATCTCCCCCAGCTGCCAGGCCGCCAGCGCAGCCAGAAACAGCAGGCCGAACAGCACAGTCTGTTTGTTCATCGCGACGCCTCGGGTTGATAGTCAGCCAATCCCTGGGCCTGCAAGATCAGGTCGCACACCTCGCGCACGGCCCCGACGCCACCGCCAAGCCGCGTCACCAGATCCGCCTTCGCCAGCACAAGCGGATGGGCGTCGGCAACAGCGATACCCAGGCCGCAAGCCTGCATCACCGGCAGATCGATGGTGTCATCTCCCATATAGGCGGCTTGCGATCCATCCAGCCCGAGCTTGGTCAGCAAGGCCTCGAAGTGGGGCAGCTTTTTGTCTGCACCCTGCACCAGGTGCTGGACTCCCAGACTCCTCATGCGATCGCTGACGATGCGGGAGTTTCGCCCCGTGATGATGGCAATCTCGATGCCCGCATTGAGCAGGGCACGCATGCCGGCACCATCACGGGTGCAGAAAGTCTTCAGCTCTTCGCCGTTATTGCCCATATAGATGAAGCCGTTGGAGAGCACCCCATCCACATCGCACACCAGCAGGCGGATCTGCGCCGCCTTCTCGTACTGGCTGCGCGTCACCAGACCATAGAGGGTCGGTACGTCTTGCATCAAATTACTCCGGCTTTCAGCAGGTCATGCATGTTGAAGGCACCCAGCGGGTGTCTCTCCCCATCCACGACCAACAACCCGTTGATTTTCCTGGTTTCCATCAGCTTGACGGCCTCGGCCGCCATCATCTCAGGCCCTACGGTAACACAGTTCACCGTCATGACGCGGCTGATGGGGGTGTGATGAATATCCACCTGCAGGTCCAGAATGCGGCGCAGGTCACCATCGGTGAACAGACCGGCAAGCAGCCCTTGATCGTCCACCACCGCCGTCATGCCGAGCCCCTTGCGGCTCACTTCCAGCAGCGCCTGGCTGATGGTGGCATCTATCCCCACCTTGGGCAACAGCTCGCCGCTGTGCATCAGATCGCCCACTCGCAACAGCAACCGCTTGCCGAGGGACCCGCCCGGGTGCGACAGCGCAAAGTCATCGGCGGTGAAGCCACGGGCCTCCAGCAGGGCCACGGCCAGCGCGTCCCCCATCACCAGGGTGGCGGTAGTGCTGGATGTCGGGGCCAGACCGAGGGGGCAGGCCTCTTTCTCCACCTTGATGCACAGGTGCACGTTGGCCTCTTTCGCCATGGTGGAAGCAGGATTGCCTGTCATGCAGATGAGTGGAATGCCGCGGCGCTTGAGCACCGGCAGCAGGGCCAGGATCTCGTCGCTCTCGCCGGAGTTGGATATGGCGATGATGAGATCCCCGGCTGAGATCATGCCGAGATCCCCGTGGCTCGCCTCGCCCGGGTGCAGGAAGAAGGCGGGCGTTCCCGTGCTGGCCAGGGTCGCGGCAATCTTGTTACCGATATGACCCGACTTGCCCATGCCGGTCACCACTATCTTGCCGCCACAGCGCAGCACCATCTCGCAGGCGCGCTCGAACGCCTCGTCAAGGTACTGGTAGAGTCCATCAATGGCTTGTTTTTCTATGTCCAGCACCGCTCGGGCGCTGCGACGGAAATCGAACAATTCAGACACTTTTTCAGGCTTTACAGACATAAAGGCACAGCTCCGGGCCGAAATTTGCTGCGGGATTATAAAAAAGTCTGCCGAGATAAGCGAATCGGATGCGGAATGGGCGGTCATTGACGCAGGTTGTTACATAAAACTGTCGCGTACTTGGGGGGGAAACCCGCTCAATAGTTGTTCCTCGCTGTTGCTTAGACCTAGACTAGCCCATAAAATTCGCTCTTCATTTATACCGGATGGACAATTGTTTGAACGATGACCTGATCACCATCTCCGACCTGACCTTCAGTCACGGGGATCGGCTGCTGTACGACAGGATCAACCTGACCATTCCCCGTGGCAAGGTCACCGCCGTCATGGGTCCGAGCGGGATCGGCAAGACCACCTTGCTGCGCCTGATCGGGGGCCAGCTCAAGCCTGAGTCCGGTCACATTCTGTTTGACGGGGAAGACGTTCCCACGCTCTCCCGTTCACGCTTGTATGAAGTGCGTAAACGGATGAGCATGCTGTTCCAGAGTGGCGCATTGTTCACCGGCATGACCGTCTTCGACAACGTGGCTTTCCCGCTGCGGGAGCACTCCGGCCTGCCGGAAGAGCTGATCCGCACCATCGTCATGATGAAACTGCAGGCTGTCGGTCTGCGCGGGGCGGCCAAGCTGATGCCGTCCGAGCTCTCCGGTGGCATGGCGCGTCGCGCGGCCCTGGCGAGATCCATCGCGCTGGATCCGGATCTCATCATGTATGACGAGCCCTTCGTGGGGCAGGACCCCATCACCATGGCGGTGCTGGTGAAGCTCATCAAGGAGCTCAACGATGCCCTCGGCATCACCTCCGTCATCGTCACCCACGACGTGAAAGAGGTGCTGAGCATCGCCGACTACGCCTACATCATCGCCAACCGCAAGGTAGTGGCACACGGCACACCGGAGCAGCTGCGCGAGGAGCACAATCCCGAAGTCGAGCAGTTCCTCAAGGGATTGCCCGACGGTCCTGTTCCGTTTCATTTTCCGGCAGGTGACCTGCTACAGGATCTGTGATGTTGACAAGTCAGATAAGCAAGCTGGGCCGCAGCGGTGTGCGTTTCATCAACGCCGTCGGCCGGGCAACCATCATGCTGTTTCATGCACTGGCAGGACGGCCCCAGCCACGCAAGCACTTCCCGCTGCTGGTGCAGCAACTGTATGTGGTGGGAGTGCAATCCGTCGCCATCATACTGGTGTCCGGCCTCTTCATCGGCATGGTGCTCTCCCTGCAGGGTTACAACGTATTGAAGGATTTCGGCGCAGAGCAGAGCCTGGGGCCTCTGGTTTCCCTCTCCCTGCTCCGTGAGCTGGGCCCTGTGGTCACAGCCCTGCTGTTCGCCGGTCGTGCGGGCTCCGCCCTCACCGCCGAGATCGGCCTGATGAAGGCCACCGAGCAGCTCTCCAGCCTGGAGATGATGGCGGTCGATCCGCTGCGTCGGGTCGTGGCGCCCCGCTTCTGGGCCGGGGTAATCAGCATGCCGCTGCTGGCCTTCATGTTCAGCCTGATCGGCATCTTTGGCGGCAAGCTGGTTGGTGTCGACTGGCTGGGGGTGGACGAAGGCAGTTTCTGGTCCGCCATGCAGGCCTCCGTCGACTGGCAGGACGACATCATGCAGGGCGCCATCAAGAGCCTGATCTTCGCCCTGGTGGTGACCTGGATAGCGCTCTTCAACGGCTATGATGCCAAACCGACCTCGGCCGGGATCAGTCAGGCGACGACCCGTACCGTGGTTCACTCATCCCTGGCCGTGCTCGGTCTGGATTTTATACTCACCGCAGTCATGTTTGGATAAGGGAAAGATGAAGTTCAGCAAAGTAGAATTTCTGGTTGGCGCCTTCATGCTGGCTGGCATCGCGGCCATTCTGGCATTGGCACTGCAAGTGGCGGGATTGAGTTTCAAACCGGAAGGAGAAACCTATACCCTGCGCGCCCATTTCGATAATATCGGCGGCCTGAAAGTACGCTCGCCGGTCAAGGTCGGCGGCGTCGTCGTCGGTCGTGTCAGCGACATCACCCTGGATCCCAAGAGCCAGGTCCCCATCGTTTCCCTGCAGATGCAGAAGAGTGCCGGCGAGTTCTCCGAGACCAGCACCCTCTCCATCCTGACTTCTGGCCTGCTCGGTGAGCAGTACATCGGTCTGGCACCGGGGTTCAGCGATGAGGAGATGGGCACCAGCATGCTCAAGGATGGCGACATGATCGAAGACACCAAGTCCGCCATCGTGCTGGAAGATCTGATTGGCAAGTTCCTCTACAGCCAGTCCTCTCCGGCCAACACACCCGCAACCAAGGAGTAACCATGTTCAAGAAGATCGCCCTGATGCTGGGTCTGATGACCAGCATGCTGTTCTCCCTCGTCGCCCGTGCGGATGTCAATACTTCGGACCCCTATGCCCTCGTGGATCAGGCCGCCCAGCAGACCTTTGCCCGCCTGAAAGCCGATCAGGCCCAGGTGAAGAGCAACCCCGATCACCTGCGCGTCATCATCCGCGAGGAGCTGCTGCCCTACGTGGACAACCGCTTCGCCGCCTACAAGGTGCTCGGCAACCAGATCAAACAGACGACCCCTGCCCAGCGTGACGCTTTTGTGGACGTCTTCACCGAGTACATGGTGAGCTCCTACGCGGACGCACTGGCACACTTCGACAAGCAGACCGTCAAGGTCCAGCCCGGCAAAGCCGCCGAGAGCAACATCACCGCCGTCAACGTCAGCGTGAAAGAGGCTGGCAAGCCGGACATCTTCCTCGAGTTCAAGCTGCGCAAGAACAACAAGACCGGCGAGTGGAAAGCCTTCGACATGGTTGCCGAAGGGATCAGCCTGCTCTCTGCCAAGCAGAACGAGCTGGGCGGCCTCATTCGCCAGAACGGCATCGATGCGGTGATCGCCCAGCTGCGTGAACACAACGCCAAGCCGCTGGTGATCAAGTCATGATCCTGAGCGGTGACTTGCAGGCCCCGCAGGTCAACGATCTGTGGCAACGCCGCGCCGACTGGTGGCAGGACGACCGGCTCGAACTCGGTGCCGTCACTACCCTGGATTCCGCCGGCCTTGCCCTGCTGGTCAAGTGGGCCAAGGCGGCACTGGCACGGGGTGCCACTCCGACACTGGTGGGTGCCTCCAACGATTTCCATACGCTGGCCAACCTTTACGGGGTGGCCAGCCTCTTTCATTCAACCCCGCTCACAACTGAGGACTCATAATGCAAGTCTCTGAAATTGAAGCGATACTCCTCGAGGCTTTGCCATTGTCCGAAGTCCATGTCAAAGGGGACGGCAGTCACTACCAGGTGATCGCCGTCGGCGACATGTTTGACGGCATGAGCCGGGTCAAGAAACAACAGGCCATCTATGCCCCGCTGATGGACAAGATCGCCACCAACGAGATCCACGCTCTCTCCATCAAGGCCTATACCGACGCCGAGTGGAAACGCGAGCGTAAATTCCAGCTGCCCTCCTGATTTGGTAAAGAAGTAAACCATGGACAAATTCAAGATCACAGGCCCCTGCACCCTCTCCGGTGAAGTGACCATCTCCGGCGCCAAAAATGCCGCCCTGCCCATCCTGTTTGCCACCCTGCTGTGTGACGAAGAGGTTCAACTCTCCAACGTACCGCGCCTGAAAGACGTGGGTACCACCCTCAAGCTGCTGGAGATGCTGGGCGCCACCACCAAGGTCAACGGCAACGTGACCGTGCTGACCGGCGCGGTAAACAATCATGTCGCCCCCTACGAGCTGGTGAAGACCATGCGAGCCTCCATCCTGGCCCTGGGCCCGCTGGCAGCCCGCTTCGGTGCAGCAGACGTCTCCCTGCCCGGCGGCTGTGCCATCGGTGCCCGCCCGGTCAACCTGCATGTCCACGGCCTGGAGCTGATGGGCGCGAAGATCGTCATCGAAGAGGGCTACATCAAAGCCCGCGTCGACGGCCGCCTGAAAGGTGCCCACATCCTGATGGACATGGTTTCCGTGACCGGTACCGAGAACCTGATGATGGCCGCCACCCTGGCTGACGGTCGCACCGTGATCGAAAACGCCGCCCGTGAGCCGGAGGTGGTCGATCTGGCCAACTTCCTCAACGCGCTCGGAGCTAACATTCAGGGCGCCGGCACCGATACCCTGACCATCGACGGCGTAGAACGTCTGCACGGTGGCAGCTACAGCGTGCAGCCCGATCGCATCGAGACCGGCACCTTCCTGGTAGGCGCCGCCGTGACCGGTGGCAAGATCACCTGCCGCAACACCGACCCCAGCCTGCTGGAAGCCGTACTGGTCAAACTGGAAGAGGCTGGCGCCCTGATTGAAAAGGGTGACGACTGGATCACCCTCGACATGACAGGTCGCACCCTGAAACCTGTCACCATCAAGACCGCCCCCTATCCGGCGTTCCCGACCGACATGCAGGCACAGTTCACCGTGCTGAACGCGGTCGCCCAGGGCACCGGCATGGTCACCGAGACCATCTTCGAGAACCGCTTCATGCACGTGCCCGAGCTGGTTCGGATGGGTGCCGACATCGAACTGCAGGGCAATGTGGCCATCTGCCGCGACACCCAGCAGCTCAAGGGTGCCCAGGTGATGGCGACCGATCTGCGCGCCTCCGCCAGCCTGGTGCTGGCCGGCTTCGTGGCCGAAGGGGCCACCATCGTCGATCGCATCTATCACATCGACCGTGGCTACGAAGACATCGAGCACAAGCTGCAAGGCCTGGGTGGTCGCATCGAGCGCATCAAGGAATAAGCTGGCTTCACCATGAGCCGACGATAAAAAGGCCCCCTCGCCAGGCGAGGGGGCCTTTTTCATGACTCCGAATGGCGGCACCCTCTTCTCCCCTTGCGGGAGAAGGGGGTGGGGACGAGGAGGACAAGCAGGCACCCTTTCCCCGAGGGAGAGGATCAAGGGCTCAGGCGGTCAGCCGCTCCAGCTCGCCGATAAGCCAGATGGCCTCCTGGCGATGGGAGCCGCACACGTCCACCATGGGGCGAAAGCCGCCGCACACCGCCGGGCGCTCCGGCTGGCCGAAGATCTTGCACCCCAGGTGCGCATCGAGCTGCACACAGGGCACACCGGCGGGCTTGCCGTCCGGCATGCCGGGAATGGCACTGCTGATGCTGGGGGCGATGCAGCAGGCACCGCATCCCTGACGACATTCCATGTGATTTTTCCTCTGTGGGGCACCGCAGTGTAGCAAGGAGTCCGGTTTCTCCTAAGCCTTATCCCTGCCCGGGCACCCTGGCGCCCTGCAGAGCGCAAAAAGCCCGGCAGTGCCGGGCTTTTTGCTGCGGGAGTCAGCACATCACAGGATGATGTCGCGTACCACGCTGTCTTTGCGATCCAGGAAGTGGATCGACTTGATACGACGGATGGTGCGCGATTTGCCACGGATCAGCAGGGTCTCGGTGGTCGCCATGACGCCGTCGCTGGTGATCCCTTCCAGCAGATCACCCTTGGTGATGCCGGTGGCCGAGAAGATGACGTTGTCATTCTTGGCCAGATCTTCGAGCTTGAGCACCTTGCTCACGTCGATGCCCAGCTCCTCGCAGCGCGCGATCTCCTGTTCACCCAGGGCGCGAACCTCGGGGCTGTCACCCTTGACCTGGTGGCGGGGGATCAGGCGAGCCTGCATGTCCCCGTCCAGGGCGCGGATCACCGCCGCCGAGATCACCCCTTCCGGTGCGCCACCGATGCCGTAGAGCATGTCCACTTCGCTGTCCGGCAGACAGGTGAGGATGGAGGCGGCCACGTCACCATCGGGAATGGCGAACACCCGCACCCCCAGGCCCTGCATCTCCTTGATCGCCTTGTCATGACGCGGCTTGGCCAGGGTGATGACGGTCAGACGGGAGAGGGGCTTGCCGAGCGCCTTGGCCACGGCCTTGAGGTTCAGCTCCAGGGCCTGATCGAGATCGATGGCGCCTCTCGCCTTGGGGCCCACGATCAGCTTTTCCATATACATGTCGGGGGCCTTGAGGAAGGATCCCTTGTCGCCCACCGCCAGCACGGCCAGGGCATTGGCCTGACCCATGGCGGTCATGCGGGTCCCCTCGATGGGGTCGACCGCGATGTCCACGGCGTCGCCCTGACCCGTACCCACCTTCTCGCCGATGTAGAGCATGGGGGCTTCGTCGATCTCCCCTTCGCCGATCACAATCTCGCCATCGATCTGGATCTGATTGAGGATGTGACGCATGGCCGCCACGGCCGCGCCATCGGCGATATTCTTGTCACCACGTCCGAGCCACTTGTAGCCAGCCAGTGCAGCCGCTTCCGTCACTCGGGAAAATTCGATTGCCAGTTCACGTCTCATCGCATATCCAACCTTAGGAGCTCGAAAACGGGCGGCATTCTACCACAAGGGCAAACCTTTGCGCGTAAAAGTGGCAACCAGCCACATAAATCCCGGTTTTCATCCCGCTGACATGGAACCGACACGGTTTGTTCATTGCACGGTCACCCGACTGTCATCTGTCACTTCTAGCATGGCCCCGTCTTTTAAAACAAAAGCTTGCAACACAAGGGATCATGATGAAAAAGCTGACAGTAGTAGCATTGGCTCTTACCGCCGCCTTCCAGGCTCAAGCCGTCGAAGTGTACAAAAACGAGAGCACCCTGCTCGACCTCTACGGCCGCATCTACGCCGGTCAGTTCTTCGGCGAGAAGAAAGAGCTGGACGCCAACGGTGACATCAAGAACGAATACAGCGACAAGCAGGGGGCCAACCAGTTTGTCCGTCTGGGCGCCAAGGTAGAGAGCGAGATCAACCCGGGTCTCAAGGCGCTGGCCCAGTACGAACTGCAGATGTACATCAACGACAGCGAGAAGACCGTCAGCGAGAACTCCGACAACCTGCGTACCCGTCTGGCATTCGCCGGTGTCGGCGCCAACTGGGGGACCGTCACCTTCGGTCGCCAGAAGGGGGCTCCTGGCTTCCTGGCGGACTGGACTGATGTCTCTCTCTCAGATGGTTACGGCAACGAGGCACTGGGCGCCAAGACCGACACTTTCGCCACCAACCGCGCCGGCTCCGTGCTGAAGTACTCCGGCCTGTTCAACGGTTTCCAGGTCGATACCAGCTACAAGTTCGATGGCGGTGACACCGAAGAGACCTCCAGCAAGGACAGCGATGCCGCCTACGGTGCCGCCGTGGCCTACACCTTCCCGTTCAACCTCTCCCTGGGGACCGCCTACAACGTGGGCATCCGCGACAAGAGCGGTGAAGAGGATGCCAAGCTGTGGCTGCTCTCCGCCAAGTACGACAACAAGGCCCTCTACGCCGCCCTGAGCTATGCCGACGGCAGCGACTTCCTGGCCACTGGCAAAGATCACACCGGCTGGGAAGGGGCGCTGGGTTACAACTTCGAGAGCGGCTTCGGCCTGATGGCCCTGTGGAACAAGCAGAAGGTGGAGCAGGCTGGCAAGTCTGACTACGACTCCATCGACTACTACACCCTGGGTGCCCAGTACAAGTTCAACAAGAACCTGCGCGTCATCGGCGAGTACCGCATCAACAACCTCGACAGCCATGACAGCGGCAAGCTCAACACCAAGGATGACTTCCAGCTGGCGGCCCGCTACGACTTCTAAGTCGGCAACCACCTGACGACACGGCGCGCAGAGCACTCTGCGCGCCGTTTTTCATTTGGGATGATCGCGTTGTCACTGAGGCTCAGAGCTTCTTCTGCCAGAACATGGCCCGGCCCACCTCGGGATCCAGCTCATAACCCGCAAAGCCGCTGGCGCGATAGGCAGCCTGGGCCACCTTGTTCCCCTCCAGCACCTCCAGGGTCAGCTTGCAGCAACCGAGCTCCCGGGCGAGCCGCTCCGCCTCCGCCAACAGCTGCTTGCCGATGCCGTGGCCGCGATGGGCAGGGTGCACCGCCACGTCGTGGATATTGAGCAGCGGCTGACAGGCGAAGGTCGAGAAGCCCTCGAAGCAGGTGGCAACGCCAGCGGGCTCCCCATCGACCCAGGCCAGCAGCACATGGGCACCGGGTCGCGCGGCCAGGGCGTCGGCCAGATTCGCCTTCACCTCGTCCGCCAGTGCATTGCCGCCCCCCATCTCATCCCTGGCGTATTCGTCCAGCATCGCGATCAGCGCCTCGCCGTGGCGAGGGTTGTGCAGATCCGCCCTGATGATCTCAACCATGTTTCTCTCCCTGTGTGTGCCGGATGGTGCGCCAAGGCGCGAGGCCACCATGGTAGCGCCCCCTCCGAACCGAACCAAGGTTCCCCCGGCCTTTTCCCCGAGGTTCCAGCCCCCTCAGTGCCTGCCCGCCAATGATCTCTTTTTCTTGCATCTTCTCCTTGCAATGCAAATGAAAATCAATATCATTAGCAACCTCTCGCGATGAGAGAAATCAATAATTACAAATAAATCAACAAGTTCAGGCCGATTGGTCGACAAAGAGTCACACCCAGATGAACCATTCCACCCCCCCGCGCGCCTTGCTGGGCGTCGCCTTGCTGGCGGTTTGCACCAGCCCCCGTGCCGAAGACGAAACCCTCACCGTGGTCGGCAAACGCAGCCAACATGAAGAGGTCGCCACCGCGACCCGCACCGCCACACCGGCCAAGCTGGTGCCCCAGAGCATCGAGAGCGTCAAGGCAAGCGAGCTGACCGCCTTCGGCCAGCCCACCCTGAGTGAAGCCCTGACCGGCATCCCTGGCGTCAACGCCAGCGGCGACACCCGCTTTGACGGCGTCACCATCCGCGGTTTCAGCGCCAGCAACGACTTCTACCTCGACGGCCTGCGCGACGACATGCAATACACCCGCGACCTTGGCAACATCGAACGGGTCGAAGTGCTCAAGGGCCCCGCCGCCGTGCTCTACGGCCGTGGCAGCACGGGCGGCATCGTCAACCGGGTCAGCAAGGTTCCCCAGAAGGGGCAGGCCTCCAGCGTCAGCGCCCAGGTCGGCAGCTTCGACAGCCGACGCTTCGCCGCCGATCTCAACGGCGAGGCAGGAGAGCGGGTACAGGTGCGCCTGAACCTGGCCCAGGAAGACAAAGACAGCTTTCGCGACGACGTGACCAGCAAGCGCACCCTGCTGGCCCCCTCCGTCAACTGGGAGATCACCGACACCCTGAACTGGCTGGTGCAATACGAGCGCAACGAGCACGATCGCACCCCGGATCGCGGCATTCCCGGCGTCGATGGTCGCCCGGCGGATGTCCCCATCGAGAGCGTCTACAGCGACACCCGCCGCGACTTCATCGACGATGTGGCCCAGTCCACCCGCTCCCGCTTCACCTGGGACATCAACGATCAGTGGCAACTGCGCCAGCAGCTCGGCTACACCACCCTCGACAGCCAGTTCGACAATACCTATGTCACCAGCGTCAAGGGTGACAAGGTGACCCGCGCCCGCTGGCAGCAGGATCTCAAGGCCAGCAGCCTCACCAGCAACACCGAGGCGGAAGGCCAGCTGCAAACCGGTCCCATCGCCCATCGTCTGCTGGTGGGCCTGGAGCAGGGCTGGCAGGATCGCACCCCCAAGCTCTACCAGAACGCCAGCCCGATCCCGGCAGGCAACCTCTATGATCCGGGCTCCCTACCCACCTACGACGGCGCCATGAAACTCTCCAGCGACGCCCATCACAGGGTGCGCGGTGTCGGCCTCTATGTGCAGGATCAGCTCAGCCTGGGCGACTGGCACCTGCTGGCAGGTCTGCGCCGCGACGACTTCACCGTCACCAGCCGCCGCAACGACCTCGACAAGGAAGAGACCCTCTCGGTCACCAGCCTGAGTCCGCGCCTGGGCCTGGTGTGGAACCCCATCGAGGAGCATGCCTTCTACACCTCCTACAGCAAGACCTTCACCCCGGTGGGCGGTGAGCTTATCGGCATCACCCCGGGGGACAAGAACAACAACCTGGATCCCCAGCACACCCGGCTCTATGAAGGGGGCGTGAAGAGCGACTGGCTGGATGGCCGCCTGGCGACCACCCTCTCCCTCTACCGGCTGGAAATGTACAACAAGCGCAGCAAGGATCCGCTGGATCCCACCCGGGTGATCCTCACCGGTCTGCAGCGCACCGACGGCATCGAGCTGAGCGCCCGTGCCCAGCTGACCGACGAGATCTATCTGCGCGGCGGCGTCGCCATCCAGGATGCCGAGCAAGTCAAGGCAGACGCGGACCTGCAAGGCAAGCGACCGATGAACGTCTCCCGCCAGAACGGTCAGCTGTTCGCCGGCTACCAGAACGGCAAGCAGGGCTGGTTCGGCGAGACCGGGATGACGGCGGTGGGGGATCGCTTCGCCGACAACGCCAACACCACCACCTTGCCCGGTTACGCCCGCTTCGACGCCCGTGCCGGCTACCGCTGGCCCCAGTGGGAAGCCCAGCTGAGCGTGGAGAACCTGACCGATCACGACTACTTCGTCAGCGCCACCAGCGCGGCCCAGATCATGCCGGGCACGCCCCGTCAGCTGCACCTGACCGCCGCCTACCGCTTCTGATCCTCCCTGTTTACCGACCCCTCTGGCCAGCGTTCGCTGGCCAGATTGTTATGAAGCACCGAACGATGACACGCAGAAAACTCCCCCTGCACAACAACAAGTGGGTGCGCCGCATCCACGCCTGGGCAGGCTTTGCCACCCTCACCCTGATGCTGCTCTACGGCCTCACCGGCCTCTGGCTGCAACACAGGGCCGTGCTGCCCCTGCCCGGTCCCCACACCGCCAAATCGAGCGAAGAGATAGTACTGAGCACGCCGCTGGCCAGCCCGGATGAATTGAAAGCCCTGCTGCAACAGCGTTATGCAGACATGTTCGAGGAGGGGCGACCCCAGATCACCCCGCCCCAGACCCTGCCCACACCATCCGGCTCCCTCACCCTGCCGGCCCGCTGGGAGCTGCGCGGCGTCACCCTCAGCCAGAGCGTGGCCGCCAGCTATGTGGAAGGCACTCTGCTGGTGCGCACCGAGCTGCAGCAGGCCAACTTCGCTGCCAGCCTCAACCGGCTGCACCGTGGCATGGGCACCGGCCTGCCCTGGCAACTGGTGGGCGATCTGGCGGCCCTGGCCATGCTGCTGCTGGCCCTCACCAGCCTGCTGATGTGGAACAAGCTGCACGGCCCCGCCGGTCGCGGCATCGCCCTGCTGCTGCTGGGCGCCCTGGTCACCGTGCTGGTGGCCCTGCTCTAGCCCTTTTACCGACACCAAAACGGGATCCTGCTCCCGGCGGCGGTAACCTTGCCCGCACCTCGGGTAACAAAGGGTAACCGGCCTCCGATGGGGGTCACAGTTGGCGACCAGGCGGCTGGATAGGGAGCACCTGCGGCTGATAGGGTGCGCCCAGCTCCCGAACGCCACGAGGAATCATGCGCATCTCCAGCATCGAATGCGGGCGAGTGGTGGCCATCCTGGCCGTGATGACCATCCATCTCTCCCCTTTCAGCAACCCCTTCGACCCCGCCCTGTGGGACGGCACGCCCTACCCTCTGGTCGGGGCCGTCATCAACCAGCTCTGCCGCTTCGCGGTACCGCTGTTCTTCCTGTGCGCCGGTTACTTCTTGCAACCCGCCCTCGCCGCGGGCCACCCGCTGACCGTCGCACTGCGCTACTGCCGACCCCTGCTGGGACTCTGGCTGGCGTGGAGCCTGCTCTACGTGCTGATACCCTTCAACCCGCTCGCGGCGGTGAGCGAGGGCTACCTGCCCGCCATGGCAGGCCAGTGGCAGATGCAGCTCGGGGATCATCTCAACGTCTGGTGGGTGGGCGGCATGATCCACCTCTGGTTCCTGCCCGCCCTGATGGTGGCGGTGCTGATCCTGGGGCTCTGCCAGCAGGCCCGCCTGCCGAGGCTGGCCCTGCTGCTGGGGGCCCTGCTCTACGCCCTGGCCCTGATCGGTGGCTCCTATGGCCCGCTGCTGCCGGGGGGCGAGTGGGCCCTGCTGACCCGCAACGGCCCCTTCTTCTCCTTGCTGTTCGTAGCTCTCGGCGCCGAGCTGCGCCTGCGTGCCTGGCAGCCGGACGCCAGGCGCTGCGCCCTGATGATGATGGCGGGGATGGGGCTCTACGCCCTGGAGGCCGCAGGTCTGCTGCGCGTTGCCGCCGTCCCCCTCGCTCGTCATGATTTCCTGCTGGGTTCGCTCCCCTGGGCGCTGGGGCTGTTCGGCCT
Source organism: Aeromonas sp. s6 (assembly GCF_040907815.1). NCBI lineage: Bacteria > Pseudomonadati > Pseudomonadota > Gammaproteobacteria > Aeromonadales > Aeromonadaceae > Aeromonas > Aeromonas sp. s6. The sequence continues at coordinate 6,075 of NZ_JBFOCN010000095.1, read as the reverse complement.
GCTGCTGGCCAACCCCGCATGGGGCAAAGGCAGCTGGCTGGAGCGCCAGGCCCCCAAGGTGCTCGGCCTCTACTGTCTGCACATGATGCTGGTGGTGTGGCTGATGATCTTCGGCCCCCAGGGCAAACAGGTGTGGTGGGAACTCCTCAAGGTACCCGCGCTGCTGGCGCTCACTCTGCTCGGCTACCGACTGCTGGCGGCCACCGCCCTCAGCCGCTGGTTGCTGCGGGCTCGCTAGAAACAGGACCCTGACCAGCCAGCAGATCAACGTGGTTCAGCGCAAAATCGTGCATCTGCTGGAGCAGGGGGATCAGGGCGACGCCAAGCGGGCTCAGGCTGTACTCCACCCTGGGCGGTACGTCGGGGTAGAGGGTGCGAATGATGACACCGTCGCTCTCCAGCTCTTTGAGCTGGGCGGTGAGCACCTTCTGGCTCACCTCGGGCAGGCAGCGGCGCAAGTCGCCAAAGCGCAGGGTCTGTTCGCGCAGATGAAACAGAATGGCCGGCTTCCATTTGCCGGTCAGCAGGCGCAATACCTGATAGGCGGGACAGGGCAGTGAGGGCACGGTATGGCTCGCGAGTGGTTACTTTGCGGTAACTATGCCACGAAAATGTGCCTTCTTGCAGCCAAGATGCCGGCTTCCTATGATGCGGATTCCGTCAATCAACGCCCACGAGAGGTTTATCATGCCCAGCCTGCTGCAGATCCATTTCAACTTCCCCGCCGAGATGATGGGACCGACCCTCACTGCTGCGGCCATGCCGCTGGCCGACTCCATCACCCGGGAGCCGGGCTTCATCTCCAAGATCTGGACCGAGAACCCGCGCACCGGCGAGGCGGGCGGTATCTATCTGTTCGAGGATGAGGGGAGCGCCCTCGCCTACGCCACCATGCACGAGCAGCGGGTGCTCGCCATAGGCGCCAGCGCGGTGCAGTACAAGGTGTTCGACGTCAACGAGCCCCTCAGCCGCGTCACGCGCGGTCTGGTGTGATCCCCTCGCCCAGCAGTAACCGGTAGCTGGTATCCTGCTGCCAGATGAAGCCCAGCCGCTCAAATAGCCGCTGGCTGGGCAGATTGTTCGGTTCGATATCCGCAAGCAGGGTGATGATGCCAAGCTGGCGGGCATAGGCGATCAGGGCGCTCAGCGCCTCCCCCATCAGACCTTGTCCCCAGTGGCTGCGGGCCAGCATGCAGCCCACCTCCGCCTGGCGCAGGCTGGCGCCGGCCGCAAAGCTGTGCAAGCCGCAGGTGCCCACCAGGCGGCCGCTGCCGCGTAACACCAGCCCCCACTCCAGCGACTCGCCGCCAGCCAGCAACCGCTCGACGCTAGCCAGCATCTGCGACACGGTGGCAAGGGAGGGAAACGGCGGCTCCCCGACGAAGCGCATCACCAGGGGATCCCCGTAGATGGCGAAGAGATCGGCAGCATCCCGCCCATCGAAGGGGCGCAGTCGCCCCCTTGGCGTCAGCAGTACGGGCAGTTCACGGGGCAGGGATGGCACGGAGTCGTATCGCCTTGTCTGGTCAAAGGAGTCCCATCATGAGGCTCAGAACCTCAGGGTCAAGCCGATATTGGCCTGCCACTGGGTGATCAGCTCCCCCCTCACCCGAAAGGCGCAGATCTCGGGGTTGCAGAGAAACTGGCTGTCGTCGTTGACCAGGGCACCATAACCGCGCACCTCGGCCCGCACAGCCAGATGTTCGGTCAGGCGCGGCTGCACCCCGAGGGCCAGGGACATGGAAGGGGCCGTCTCGCTGTCGTAGGCATCGAAGCGGGTGACCCCTATCCCGGCACCGATATAGGGGGCCATCAGGTGGTCAGAAAGGGTCAGGGCCCCGGCAAACTGCAGGGTGTCCACCGTCAGCCTGTCGGGCAGTTCGGGGGACACCCGGGTCGACTGGTGGCTGTAGAGCAGCTCCACCATGCCGGGGTCATCCACCTCCCTGCTGATGAAGAGCCCCCAGCTGCCGGAGCGCTCCCCTTGCAGGGTGTCGATGTCGTTCCCGTGCGGCGTGGGGGCCGGCTCGTCCATGGCCCGAAAGTCGATGGCCGAGCTGTATCCCGCAAAGGGAGTCAGCTGCCAGCCCGTCGCCGGGGGCTCGGCTGCCCAGCCCGCCAGGGGCAGCAGCAGCCCAGGCACCATCCCCATCGCTCCTCTCATGTGCTCATCCTTTGGTGAAAAGACCTGCGCAAAGCATATCAGAGCGCCCGTCTCCCACACTGGACAGGCGCTGTACCAGCCTCATTGCCCCGCTCCCGATGGAAAAATCTGTGCTCCCCGGGGTTATTCATCCGGGATTAACCTCGCCCCCGTAAGCTGGCGGCGCCACAGCGGTGGCATCAACAGACGAGGATCTCAGGAATGGTTGCCGCGCAACTCAACGACCCCCAAAGCACGCTCTCCGATACCCTGAGGGCCACCGCCCACGCCATCGAGGAGAGCCACATCAGCCTGCGCCAGATGCTGGCCCTAGTGGGCGAACAGGGCATGCTGCTGTTTTGCGTGCTGCTCACGGTTCCCTTCCTGCTGCCGGTCTCCATTCCCGGCGTCAGCACCCCCTTTGGCCTGCTGATCCTCTTCATCGGCATCGGCATCACCCTCAACCGGGTGCCCTGGCTACCCGCCTTCCTGATGGAGCGCCGCTTCGCCGCCGAGCACCTCAAGCCGACCCTGCACAAGGGGGCGGATCTGCTGGCCCGCATCGACCGCTTCATCCGCCCGCGCCTGCTCATCCTGACCGGCAGCGTGACCATCAACCGCTGCAACGGCCTGCTCATCATGCTGGCCGCCCTGCTGCTGATGCTGCCGCTGGGCGCCATTCCCTTCACCAACGCCATGCCCGCCTGGGCCATCCTGCTGCTGGCCATCGGCATGTTGCAGCGGGACGGTCTCTTCGTCGCCCTCGGCTATGCCCTGGTCGCCGCTACCCTGGTCTGGTTCAGCGCCCTGGCCATCGGCCTGCTGATGGCGGGGCAGAATATCTCGACCCTGTTCGGCTGATCTGGCCCGGCCAAATGAAAGAGGGCGACCCCGGGTCGCCCTCTTTCCTGTTCACTGCGCCCCTCAGGGCGCCCCATCATGGGCCACCCGGTTGCGCCCGCCCCGCTTGGCCCGATAGAGCCACTCGTCCGCCCGGGCCAGCACTGTGCCAAGATCCTCTCCCGGCCGGATCAGGGTGGTGCCCAGACTCACGGTCACGGGGGCGGGATCCGGCGCCATGGCCGCCACTGCGGCGCGGATCCGCTCCGCCACCTTCAGCAATATCCCCTCGTCTATCTGCGGCAGCAGGATCAGAAACTCCTCGCCACCGCTGCGCACGAAGAGATCCTCCCCCCGCAACTGGGCAGAGACGCACTCGCAGACCCGGCACAAGACCTTGTCACCGGTCTGGTGGCCGAAGCGATCGTTGATCTGCTTGAAGTGATCGAGATCCAGCATGATGAGGCCGGTGAGATGCTGCCCCTGCACCCTGTGGTGATACTGGTCGAAGAAGAAGTGGCGGTTGTAGAGGCCGGTGAGCTGATCCGTCTCCCCGAGCCGCTTGAGCCGCTGTTGCAGCTCGTGCTGGCGGGTGATGCTGCGTGTCATCCAGGCCACCGCCCGCTTCCCCTCATATAAAGAGGGCAAGGGCGCTATCTTGCCCTCGAAACGCTGCATTCCCTGGGGCCCGGCGTCGGCGTCGATGCCGTCCACCTCGGCGGGGGAGAGGTCATACTCCACCACCTGCACCTGGCCGCTGGCGAGGGCCTGAGCCACCTGCGCCATCACCCACTGCGCCTTGTCCTCGGGCAGCGCGTCCAGCAGTTGTCTGCCGATCAGCGGGTTGCCGTTCTGGTAGGACTGCTGCTCCATCCCGCCGATGTACTCGATGTAGTAGCCATCTTCGCTGAGGATGAAAACGGGATCCGGCAACTGGGCCATCACTTCGTAGAGTTGTGCCACTGAGAGCGCCATCCGAGCTCCTTGCTATCCGTGGGAGTGGGTCCCTGTACTCCTGTTATACAAGACTCATGGAGTATCGCATAGGGGCAGAAAGCTGCCTGCCGGGCGGGAAGGATGCGGTCGGTGACGTGCTCACCGGACAAGCCTCCGGCAAAGTGAATGGTAGCAATCGGGGATGCTGTCAGAACCAGAATTGTCAGACAGTCAGGAAGGTTTTTTTGCCCTCAGGCAGTGCGACATGCCAACCCCTGTGACGTCAGGGGCGCCACAGGGGTATTCCCGCCCCCGGACAAGGGGGGCAGGGCCGGATCCCGGTCAAGCGGGATCCGGCAAACCGGCATCAGCGGGCAGCGGATCGGCTGGCATTCCAGAGCAGTTCGCCGCTCTTGAGATCCATCAGGCTCATGGCGAGCCGGTAGCGGCCCCCTTCAGAGAGGAGATCCCCGTAGAGCATGTAACCCGCCCCGGTCTGGCGACCCAGACGCACCAGGGAGGCGGGGTTCATGCCCCCCTGCTGGTATTCAAGCTGACCCGTGATGGCCGCCACCTGGCCCGGATCTGCGAAACGAAAACCGCTATTGGCCTGAATGCGCTGGATCATGGCCACCGCCAGGGGCTGGGTGCTGAAGGGCTCACCTGTACCATTCTGGGGCGCCATCAGCAGCAGTACCGGGCTGCTGCCCGCCAGTGCCTGCACATCGGCGGCCTTCAGGAAGTCATCGGCCAGGGCAACCGCCAGCCCCGTCGGTGCCACGGGTTTGGGAGCAGGCACCGGCTCGGCCTTGTCAGGCTCGGCCACGGGTTTCTCTGGTTTGGTCACCGGCTTGTCCGGCTCGCCGACCGGCGCAGGCGTCCCCCCATAGGGATTGACCGCACATCCGCCCAGCAGCAGGGCACCCACCATCAACAAGGAACGCAGCTTCATCTTTTCTCTCCGCCAGAAGTGTGCAAGGCGCACTTCGTCCATCATCCATTTTGACGGAGCCAGACTCCGCCGCCCCTTCATGCTAGAGACAAACCCGCCCCGGGTCGATGCGCACATGGGCAGGGGGCGACAGAGACTGGCGAAGCGGAGGGCACAAAAGGGTGGCAAGGCTCCACCCGATTCCGTTAGGGTAGCCAGAGCCCAGACCCCAGAGGAGCCCCCCATGCACGGACCCGATCCCGCCAATCCCCACCCCATGAACGGCTTCCCCCAGGTGTGCTTTATCAAGAACACCATCAAGGGGCCCAATATCGAGGTGGGTGACTACACCTATTACGACGACCCGGAGGATGCGGCGGGCTTCGAGCGCAACGTCCTCTACCACTTCCCCTTCATCGGCGACAAGCTCATCATCGGCAAGTTCTGCGCCATCGCCCGCGGGGTGAAGTTCATCATGAACGGCGCCAACCACCAGACCTCCGGCTTCTCCACCTACCCCTTCTTTATCTTCGGCAACGGCTGGGAGAGTGCCGCCCCGGCCCCTGGCAGCCTCCCCTACAAGGGGGATACCGTGATCGGCAACGATGTCTGGATTGGCTATGACGCCCTCATCATGCCAGGGGTCAAAGTCGGCAACGGCGCCATCATCGCCGCCCGCTCCGTGGTCACCGGCGATGTGCCCGACTACGCCGTGGTCGGCGGCAACCCCGCCAAGGTGATCCGCTATCGCTTTGACGACGACACCATCGCCCGTTTGGGCGCCCTCGCCTGGTGGGACTGGCCGGTGGAGCGGATCAGCCGGAATTTGAACTTGATCGGCGGCGGGGAGATTAGTGAGTTGGAGACGGTGGGGTTATAGGGAGTAATCAGGGCGAATAGGGTAAGACTCGCATCAAAAAATGTGCGGCTGTAGTGGTAAAACGTCGTCACCAAGTGGGTGCAGCTCATAACAACACTGGGTATATCACATCAAAAGACTCCAATGCTTCATTCATAATTCCATCGGAAGTACACTGGTCTACATGTCATGATAGTAATTTTGATAGTTTTCAGGAGAAAGCGAAACAATGATTGATAAACTGACAGCGTTTTCTGACTATTTCATAAAGCCGTCATTCCGCACCTGATTTTCCCTTTTTCGCGGCTTGACAGCGATCGGCTGTTTTGATCTATTACTGCTTTTTGCAGGTCGCTCATCATGCCC